>CAZPAT010000311.1:0-1515 GCA_964584485.1 uncultured Bifidobacterium sp. | reverse complement strand
ACGCCGACGCGGAGTAACCGCTGAGCCCGCCACGGGCCCGCAGCCAGTTCGTATGCGATGGCTGCGGGCACGTGGAGGCCCGCTGGGTGGGGCGCTGCCCGGCATGCGGGGAGTGGGACACCCTTCGCGAGGCACCTGCCCCGGCGGGGCCCAAGCGCGGGCGTGCGCCCGCAGGCGCACGCGCGACCACGCAGGCGCGCCGCCTGGATGAGGTGGAGCCGCTCGCCGAGCACCGGATCCCCACCGGCGTTGGCGAGCTCGACCGCGTGCTGGGCGGGGGGCTGGTGCCCGGCTCCCTCGTGCTCATCGGCGGTGAGCCCGGCATCGGCAAGAGCACCCTCGTGCTGCAGGCGCTGGCGCACATGGCGGCCTCGCGCGACGCGCTGCTGGTGACCGGCGAGGAGTCGCCTGCGCAGGTGAAGTCGCGGGCCGATCGCCTGGGCCCCGGGTGCGGACGCATCCGCGTGCTGCCCGAGACCCATCTGGAGTCGGTGATGGCGGTCCTCGAGGCCGATCCGCCCGGTGCGTGCGCGATCGACTCGGTGCAGACCCTGGCTTCGGATGCGGTGGATAGTGCCCCGGGCAGTCCGGCGCAGGTACGGAAGGTCACGGCCGAACTGGTGCGCGTGGCGAAGCAGCACGGCATCGCGGTGATCATCGTGGGCCAGGTGACGAAGGACGGCGGCCTCGCGGGGCCCCGCCTGCTCGAGCACATGGTGGACGCCGTCATCGCCTTCGAGGGCGACGACCTGCGCGCCCAGCGGGTGCTCCGGGCGCTCAAGAACCGCTTCGGCTCCACGAACGAGACCGGCATCCTCGAGATGCGCCCGGAGGGGCTGGCCTCGGTGGAGGACCCATCGGCCGTCTACCTGGCCGAGGCCGGGGAGCGCGTGGGGTCGTGCCTGTTCCCCGCGGTGGAGGGTTCGCGGGCCGTGCTCGTGGAGGTGCAGGCGCTGGTGGGCCCCACCGACATCGTTCCGCCCCGCCGCGTGGCGGGAGGGGTGGACCGCACCCGGCTGGCGCAGGTGCTCGCGGTGCTCTCGCGCCACGCGGGCGTGCGCGTGGGGGACCAGGACGTGTTCGTGAGCGTCGCCGGAGGCGCCCGGGCACAGGACCCCGCCGCCGATCTGGCGATCGCGCTCGCGGTGGCATCCGCCGCGCGCGGCACGCCGCTGCCGGGTACCACCGCCGCGATGGGGGAGATCGGCCTCACCGGCGCCGTGCGGCCCGTGGCTCACGCCGGCCGTCGCCTGGCGGTGTGCGCCGCGCATCAGGTGGGCCGGGTGGTCAGCGGTCCCGTGGGCGATGCCGCGGCCACCGCGGGCGCGGACGTGCTGCTGCGCGACGAGGTGCCCGATGCCATCCGCGCGGCATTCGCGGGGAACGGTGCGTGACCTCGGTGGCGTTGCGTGCAATGCTCGTGGGACCTGTCGCGGTCCGGTGGAGGACCGCGCCCGCGACGCGTGGAACATCTGCGGGATGAGCGGGCCCAGGGGGTGATGACGACGTCCACCG
>CAZPAT010000310.1:0-1520 GCA_964584485.1 uncultured Bifidobacterium sp. | reverse complement strand
ACGTCAGTCGGAGTCGGGTGCGATCGCGGCGTCGGGGTGACCGGTGATGCCGAGGAAGCCGGCGCCGAGCTTCTCGGCCAGGGCGATCACGGCCAGGTGGGTATTGGCAGACGGAACCCGGGGAATCACCGACGCATCCATACACCAGGCGCCGTCAAGGCCACGGATGCGGCCGTCGCCGTCGGTGACGGCCATGGGGTCGTCGTCGCGGCCCATGCGCAGCGTTGCCACGGGGTGGTGGAAGGTCTCGACCGTGCGAAGCGCGTGGTCGGGGTCATCGAGGTTGGGCCAGGGGTCGAGCATTCCGTCCAGCGGGGCGGTACGCGCGACGGCCATCAACTCCCGCCCGGCAGCCTCGGCTAGGTCGCGATCGCCCTCGGCCTCGAGCCAGCCCATGCGCAGCACCGGCTGGTCCATGGGGTTGGTCGACTGGATATCCACGCGGCCCGTGCGCCCGCGTGAATCAGCCACCTGCACGTTGAGCTCGGTGATCCGATGCCCGCCGTCCACGAAGCCCACGTAGGGCATCACCTGGAACAGCCGCTCCTCGCCGTTCACCTCGGCCTTTGAGGTGAGCAGCACCTGGATCCACGGGTGCGGCCACTGCGGGATGTTCGTGGAGACCCAGAAGCGAAAGGAGATCTTGGGGTGGTCCTGCATGCCGCGGCCCACGCCTGGGAGCTCGTGCACGAGCGGGATGCCCAGCGGGGTGATGGCGTCGGCCGGACCGATACCTGAGCGCAGCAGCACGGGTGGGCTCTGATAGGTGCCGAGGCAGAGGATCACGTGGTCGGCCTCATGCGTGATGCGCTCGCCCGTGGCCTCATCCATCACCACCACGCCGGTGGCGCGCGTGCCGTCGAGCACCAGGCGGTCCACGCGCACGCCGGTCACCAGCGTGAGGTTGTCGCGGCCGAGCACCGGGTCGAGGTAGAGGTCGGCGGGCGTCCGGCGCACGCCATCCTGCATGTTGAATGGGGTCGGCCCCACGCCCATCGCGCCGGGCGCGTTATGGTCGGGCACCCATGCATGGCCGCGGGCCAGCGCGGCCTCGGCGAAGCCCTCAAGTAGCGGGAACCAGTCCTCGCGCGGCCAGCGATTGATGGGAATCGGGCCGTGGTCGCCGTGGTAGGCCGCGTCGCCGAACTGCTCGTCTGTCTCGATCATGCGAAACCACGGGAGCATCGCGTTCCAGTCGAGCCCGGGCACGAACGACGCCCACTCGTCGTAGTGCTCAGGCAGCCCGCGCAGCGCGATTGTGGCGTTCGTGATCGACGAGCCGCCCACCACCTGCCCGCGCGGTACATGCACTCCACGCGGTGATGCTCCTGCCTGCGCGGTGAAGCCCCAGTCATGCGTTTCCTTGATGATCCGGAACGCGTGGGCGAGCTCGGGCGGCCACGCCCCCGCCCGATAGTGGGGTCCGCTCTCCAGGAGCAGCACCTCGATACCGGGGTCGGCCGATAGGCGCGCCGCGAGCACGCACCCTGCGGTCCCTGCACCGGCGATGACGACGCGCA
>CAZPAT010000309.1:0-1520 GCA_964584485.1 uncultured Bifidobacterium sp. | reverse complement strand
CCCACACCGTCCGGCTGGGCAACCCGCCGGTCACCTCCGAGGGCCGGTCATTGACCGCGTGCACGATGCCCACCAGGCCGGGCACGGCCCCGGGCAAGCGCTCCGCGAGCAGGTCCACCACGTCCGATGGCCCCGGTGCGGTGACCACGGTGACCAGCACCTGACCGGTGAGGACCCCCTCCCGAACGACGACATGGCGGAGGAAGCCTTCCTGCGCCCGCTGGTCATACGGCGCGACGGCGTGCTCGACGGCCCATGCACGCACGGCCTCGCGTGCGGCGTTCCCCGCGGCGCTCGCCAGCATGCACGGATCGATGTCCACCACCTCGTCCCACCGGCCGCGCCGGTGGAATCCCAGATGCAGGGCCCCATCGGGACCGGGCGCCGCCGAGTACTCCATCTTGTTGCGGTAGCCGAACCTCTCGAGGGCGGGATCGGCCTCGCGGACCTCCACGTCCGCGAGTCCCCCGATGCGCGCGAGGTGCTCCGCCACCTGCTGCCGCTTCGACTCGAGCGCCTCCTCGTACGCGATGTGCTGCAGCCGGCATCCGCCGCAGTCGGGCACGAAGGGGCACGCAGGCATGACGCGCCCGGGCCCCGGACTGAGCACCTCGACCAGGTCGGCCTCGCCGAACCGGCGCCGCACCTTGCGCAGGCGGACGCGGGCGCGGTCGCCCGGGGCGGTGTCGGGCGTGAACACGACGAACCCGTCGGCCCGCGACACGCCCCGGCCGCCGAACGCGAGGTCGGCCACGTCGACCTCGATCTCGTCCCCGCGCCGGGGGCGATCCGCCCGGGCGCTCACGTCGGCAGCCGCCGGTGGCGCAGCGCGGGGAGCGACGCACGGATGCGACGCTGCTCCGCGAGGTCCAGGTCGGCAGCCGCGAACCCCTCGCCCGCGGCGACCTCGGCCAGCACGCGACCCCAGGGATCGACGATCATCGAATGCCCCCACGCCGCATCCGGGGTGCCGTGGCGCCCGCACTGGCCGGCAGCCAGCACGAAGCACTGGTCCTCGATCGCGCGTGCACGGAGGAGGGGCTCCCAGTGCGCCTCGCCGGTGCGCTCCGTGAAGTACGCGGGCACGGCCAGGGCCGTCGCGCGGGCATCCACCAGGCCCCGGTAGAGCTCGGGGAAGCGCAGGTCGTAGCAGACGCTCAGGCCGATGCGGAGTCCGCCGGCCTCGCCCACCGCGAGGGCCTCGCCCGGCTCGACGAAGTCCGATTCGCGGAACTCATGCCCCTCCACCGTCACGTCGAACAGGTGCACCTTGCGGTAGAGGGCGACATCGCGGCCATCCGGCGCGATGAGCACGCTGGTGTTGTACGCGCGGCCATCGCGCCCGCCGCCGATCAGCACGCTGCCCGCCACGAGGGCCACGCCGAGCTCGCGTGCCCAGCCGCGCGCAGCGGTGAGCGCCGGGCCGTCGAGGGCCTCGACCCCCTCCCGCCGGCGATCCGCCGGACCCCACCAGTTCCAGCGCTCGGGGAGCACGATGACCCCGGCGCCCGCCACCGCTG
>CAZPAT010000308.1:0-1524 GCA_964584485.1 uncultured Bifidobacterium sp. | reverse complement strand
CGGGCCTCCATGTCGATGGAAGGGTCCTCGTGGACGGCGTGCGTGCGCCAGATCACGCGGCATCCATCGCCGTCAGGCTCGACCGTGAACGACGCCTGGTGCTCCGCGAGGGGCAGCCCGGCGGTGACGGCGTACGAGTACGTCATCGCGGCCTCATCGCGGGTGAGCAGATCCTCCACCACGACCGCACCATCTGCGCGCTCGAGGGTGCGGACGCCGTTGTCGACGGTGCACCGCAGGTAGAGGGGGTACCAGCGCGGCACTCCGCACGGATCACCCACCAGCCCCCACGCCGTTGCGGCCGGTACCGCGATGTGGATCTCCGCCCCGAAGTCGCTTGCCATGCGGGGATCATGGCCCATCAGCCGTCCGGCGGCCCGCGCGCGCCAAGGGGTTCCCGGGGGAGCCCGCCGGTCAGGAGCAACCCGAGCACCCCCACCACGAAGACGATCAGCAGCGCCCCGCGCAGCGACTGCAGCTTGGCGGCCTCGTAGGAGTCCACCACCGCATCGACCTGGGCGGGCGGCAGCCCGGCCGCCGTTACCGCGGCGTCCACCTGGTCTGCGGATACCACCTGGATGCCCGATGCCGTGGCCTTGGCAGCAGCATCCTGCACGCTCGCGTCCACCGCGGGTTGTGACGACAGGTTCGCGGTGAACGTGGCCGCGAGGCCGATGAACAGCACGGTTCCGGCCAGCGCCACGCCCAGGGAGGACCCCAGGTTCTGCGTGGTGCCCTGCAACCCACCGATCTCGCTGCTGCGTGACTCGTCCGCGGCGGAGAGGTTGACGTTGCCGATCTGCGATATGGCGAGGCCGAGGCCGGTGCCAATCACCGCCATCGCCAGGGCGAAGAGCGTGCCGCGCGCATCAGGGGTGATCGACCCGATCAGCAGGACCACTCCCGCGGATGCCAGGCCGATGCCGGCCTGGATGATGGTGCGCGGGGAGATCCTCTCGGCCAGGCGCGAACCGGCCAGCGCCATCACGAGGATCGCGACGGACATGGGCAGCATGCGCAGCCCCGATGCAAAGGCGTCCAGCCCCAGCACCGTCTGCAGGTAGAGCGGCAGCACGAAGAACGTACCGGCGATGATGAAGTACAGGATCATCTGCGCGCTGAGTCCGGCGCGGAGCGCGCGGATTCCCAGCAGGTCCACGCCGACGAGCGGCGAGCCGCCGCGATCGGCCAGCCGGTTCTCCCATGCCAGGAAGATGCGGCCCACCACGAGCCCGGTGAGCACGATGGGTATGACCGGCGAGAACCCGAAGAACTCCACGGGCGGGTCGATGGGGCGGATGAGCCCCCACGTGCTCGCGCTCACCAGGGCCAACACGATCAGCCCCATGGCCACGGCCGACAGCAGTACCCCCACGATGTCGAAGCGGCCCAGCACGGCTTTGCGCGCGCCGTCGCGCACCCTGGGCGTGAGGGGCAGGATCACCAGCGCGATGATGAGCGTCTCGGCGGCGAACACCCAGCGCCACGAGAACTCGCTGGTCACCCAGCCGCCGATCAGCGGTC
>CAZPAT010000307.1:0-1537 GCA_964584485.1 uncultured Bifidobacterium sp. | reverse complement strand
GCCGTGAGGTGGCGCCCCGCCGGGACGGTCCGTCCGGCGCGGCCATCACCGTGTCCGCCTATGACGTGGGCGATGCGGTGGTGCATGAGTCGTTCGGCGAGGGCGTGATCACGGGCGTCCAGCAGAAGGGGCGGCTGATCCAGGTTCGGTTCGACGACAAGGAGCGGATACTGATGGCGGACATGGCGCCGATGAGGAGGCTCGCGGGATGAGCGCGAGGGTGATCGATGGCCGCGACGCGGCCCGGCGGGTGCGCGAGCGGGTGGCGGAGGGCTGCGCGGCATTCGAGGCCCGGCATGGGCGGAAGCCGGGCCTGGTGGGGATACAGGTGGGGGAGGACCCCGCCAGCGAGATCTACCAGCGCAACAAGGCGCAGCAGGCGGAGGAGGCCGGCATGGCCGTGGAGCGCATGAAGCTGCCCGAGGGCACCACGCAGGCGGAGATGGACGCCCTGCTGGACCGCCTGGCCGCCGACGACGCCGTGGACGGCATGCTGGTGCAGCTACCGGTACCGGATCCGCTGACTGAGCCGGCGATCGCCGCGCGCATCGAGCCGACGAAGGACGTTGACGGGTTCTCGCCCGTCAACATCGGACACCTGGTGCGGGGCGAGCCCTGCCTGCGCCCATGCACGCCATCGGGCGTCATGTGGCTGCTGGACGATGCCGGGGTGGACCTGGAGGGGGCGAACGCCGTGGTGGTGGGCCGCAGCCTGATCGTGGGCAAGCCCCAGGCGATGATGCTGCTGGAGCGCAACGCCACGGTGACCGTGGCGCACTCGCGCACGCGCGACCTGCCGGCGGTCTGCCGCGAGGCCGACGTGCTGGTGGTGGCCGTGGGCCGCCCCGAGATGGTGCGCGGCGACTGGGTCAAGCCCGGTGCAACGGTGATCGACGTGGGCATGAACCGCCTCGATGACAGGCTGTGCGGCGACGTGCACTACGACGAGGTCGCGCAGGTCGCGGGTGCCCTCACTCCCGTTCCCGGGGGCGTGGGACCCATGACGATTGCTTTCCTGCTGGCCAACACCCTCCAGTCCGCGGAGCGGCGCATGGGGGACGAACCGACAAGGGGAATCATCACGTGAAGATCGCGATCTTCGGCGGCACCGGCGACCTCGGTCGCGGTCTCGCCATCACCTTCGCCGCTGCGGGCCACGAGATCATCGTGGGCTCACGCAGCCAGGAGCGTGCCGACCAGGCGGCAGAGGGGCTGCGCGAGGCCTACGCCGAGGGCAACTTCGTGCCCATGGAGAACGCTGCTGCGGCAGCCGCCTGCGAGATGGCCGTGCTGTCGATCCCGTATGAGGGGATCGAGGCGACCATGCCCGCCCTGGCCGAGCACCTGGCCGACAAGGTGCTGGTCTCCGTCGTGAACGCGCTGAAGTTCGGCAAGAGCGGTGCGATGGCGGTGCTCGACCTGCCGGCGCCGTCCTGCGCCCACCAGATCCAGGACCTGGCGCCCGACGCCAAGGTGGTCGTGGCCTACAACAACCTGCCGGCCGCCGCGCTGCAGGAGCGCCACCGCATCGAGGGCG
>CAZPAT010000306.1:0-1538 GCA_964584485.1 uncultured Bifidobacterium sp. | reverse complement strand
GCGTGCTGATGGAGATCGACTTCGCGGGCAAGGTGTCGTCGGGCTTCAACATGGGTTGCGTGGCCGTGGGGCTCGCGATCTCGGCCACGTGGGTGGATACGGTGTTCTGGTGCGCGGTGGGGCTCTCGGTGCTCACCTTCATGAACTACGTGGGCATTGCGGTGGGGAAGGTGCGCGCCCAACGGGCCGCCGAGGTGACCTCAACCACGACTTGAGGGTTCGTCCGGGCAGGACTACAGTGGTGCGCCCGCGAACGGGAGCCCCATGCCAGTAACCCCGCCGTACCGGAGGACCAGGTGGTGACGTGCCCCGCATGCGGGGCGGAGCGCCCCGACGGCGATCGCTTCTGCGGATCGTGCGGGGCCCCGATGCCCGAGCAGGGTGCCGCCGCACAGGCCACGGGGCCGTTCGAGGCCCCGGTCGACCCCGGCCTGACCCCTCCCGGGGCAATGCCGAGCGTGGGGACCGGGCTCGCGGTGCGGCTGCCGGGAGGGCGCACCGGCGAGTTTTTCCCTGTCGGCCAGCAGGGGACGACCATCGGCCGCTCGCCCGAGTGCGATGTGTTCCTCGATGACATCACCGTGTCGCGCGCCCACGCGCGGGTCCGCCAGGACGTGGGCGGGTGGGTGATCGAGGACGCCGGCAGCACCAACGGCACCTACGTGAACCGACGCCTCATCGAGGGACCCGAGATCCTGGCGGATGGCGACGAGGTGCAGGTGGGCAAGTTCCGGTTGCTGTTCGTCGCGTGAGGGATGCCGGGGTCCAGACCGAGTTGCTCGGGCCCGACGATGGGGATCACGCTGCGGGGATGACGATCGGCGCGGTGTGCGATGCCCTGCGCCCCGAGTTCCCCGATCTCTCCATCTCCAAGCTCCGGTACCTCGAGGACCGGGAGCTGGTCACCCCGCGCCGGACCAGCGGGGGATACCGGCTCTACGGCCCGCGTGACGTGGAGCGCCTGCGCACCATCCTGCGGCTGCAGCGCGACGAGTTCCTGCCGCTGAAGGTGATCCGCGAGGAACTCGACGCGATGCGCACCGGGCCCGTGGGGGCCGCGAAGCAGTCCCGCCGCATCCGGCGCGAGAACCTGTCCACCGGAGGCGGGGGCGGCAGCCACCCCCTGGCCGAGGTGCTCTCGGCATCCGGCGCGGATGCGGGGCTCGTGCGCGACCTCGGCCGGTACGGGCTCATCGGCGGCACGGATCAGCTGGACGACACCGACCTGGAGGTCGTGAAGGCCGCCGTGGAGCTGCGGGCCTATGGGCTCGAACCCCGCCACCTGCGCACGCTCCGCATGGCCGCCGAGCGGGAGGCCGGCCTGCTGGAGCAGGTGCTGTCGACCGGCCTCCGGTCACCAAACCCCGAGAGGCGGCAGGAGGCCGTGGATTCGCTGGAGTCCCTTGCGGGCCTCGCGTCCCATCTCCGGCACCTGGTGCTGGTGCAGGAACTCCGGCGCCTCGTCGACTCCCATCCCGGGCCTGCCACGGAGGACACATGAGCTACGACATCGACTCCGCGATCCGGCGGATCCCGCA
>CAZPAT010000305.1:0-1556 GCA_964584485.1 uncultured Bifidobacterium sp. | reverse complement strand
TGTTCGTGACGCACGACCAGGAGGAGGCATTCCTCATCGGCGACCAGGTGGCGCTCATGCTGGAGGGCCGCATCGCCCAGCTGGGCACACCGGCAGACCTCTACGAGCGACCCGCCAGCCGCGCAGTGGCCACGTTCGTGGGCGACGCCAACCTGCTGCCGGCCCAGGCCGTGGGTGATGTGGCGCACACCCCCGTGGGTGACGTTCCGCTTGCCCGCCCCGCCCACGGTGCGGTGGAGGTGGTGATCCGCCCCGAATGCATCGCCGCGTGCCGCGGGCAGGACGCCGTGGTGGAGCGCATCGAGTACTACGGGCACGACGCCGTCATCGTCACGAGCAGCCGCGGCTGCCCGGTGCGATGTCGTGTGATGGGCCGCCCGCCGTACGACACGGGCGACCGCATCGGCCTGGAGTACGTGGGCGAGCCGAGCGTGGCCTTCTCCGCCTAGGGGTTTTATCCCATCTTCATGACCGATAGAGTCTCGCGGCCTCCGCCCGAGACTCCATGAGGAGAAGCTTCGTGACCAGCCGTCCCCGCGCCATCATCGGCGCGTCCATCGCCACGCTTGCCTCGGTGCTCGTGCTGTCCGCGTGCGGCAGCTCATCCGACACGGCGGCCTCATCCGCTGCCGCGGGCGATGGCGGCGCGCTCACCGTGTACTCCGGCCGCGAGCAGGAGTACATGGAGCCGGTGTTCGACGCATACGAGAAGCAGTCGGGCACCACGCTGGACGTGCGGTACGGCGACTCCGCCGACCTGGCGCTGCTGGTGGATGAGGAGGGCGACAAGGGGCGCGCCGATGTGTTCATCGCGCAGAGCCCCATCTCGCAGTCCTACCTGGACCAGAAGGACCTGCTCTCCCCGCTGCCGCAGGCGGTGCTCGACCGCGTGCCCGCCCGCCTGCGGGCCGCCGACGGGGACTGGGTGGGGATCGCCGGGCGCCAGCGCGTGCTCATCTACAACACCGACCTGATCAAGGAGTCCGACCTGCCCGGCTCGGTCATGGACCTCACGGGCGAGGCGTACCGCGACAAGGTGGCGGTGGCCCCGTCGAACGCCTCGTTCCAGGACTTCGTCGCTGCCCTCAACCAGATCGAGGGCAGGGCGAAGGCCGACGCCTGGCTGAAGGGCCTCGCGGCGAACGGCGCCAAGGCCTACGCCAAGAACAGCGCGATCGCCGAGGCGGTCACCCGCGGGGAGATCCCCATGGGCCTCGTGAACCACTACTACGTGCTGGAGATCCTCGAGGATGACCCGGACGCCCCGATCGCGGCCTACCGGTTCCCCGGCACCGATGCCGGCAGCCTGTTCCTGGTGGCCACCGCCTCGGTGCCGAAGGCCAGCGCCGATACGGCGCAGGCGGATGACCTGGTGAAGTTCCTGGTGTCGGACACAGGCCAGGAACTGATCATCGCGGGCGAGGGCGAGTACCCCACCGCCATCGGCGTGTCGGCACCGGGGCGGGCGCCAGCGCTCACCGAGGGCGACTACCCCGCGTATGACCTGACCGGCCAGACCGACCTGCGCGCCGTGGCCGAGCAGATCCGGGAGAGCG
>CAZPAT010000304.1:0-1562 GCA_964584485.1 uncultured Bifidobacterium sp. | reverse complement strand
ATTTGGCGAGCGCGGGCGGCGAGGTCAATATCCTGCGCGGAATCGACCTGAATGTCGCGCGCGGCGAACGGCTGGGCGTGGTCGGCCCGTCCGGGTCCGGTAAGTCCACCATGATGATGGTGATGGCGGGGCTGGAGCGGCTGACCGGCGGCAGCGTCACCGTCGCCGGGGAAGACCTGTCACAACTCGACGAGGATGCGCTGGCCCGCTTTCGTCGTGCGCGTGTGGGGATTGTCTTCCAGGCCTTCCACCTGATCCCCACCATGAACGCTCTCGAAAACGTGGCCGTGCCGCTGGAGTTCGCGGGCGCGGCCGATGCCTTCGAGCGCGCGCGCGCAAGTCTGGAAACTGTCGGCCTCGGCCACCGCCTCGACCACTATCCGGCGCAATTGTCAGGTGGCGAGCAGCAGCGTGTCGCGCTGGCCCGCGCATTCGCCCCCGGTCCCGATCTTCTGCTGGCCGATGAGCCGACCGGCAACCTCGACGGCGACACCGGGGCGACCATCATCGAGACCCTGTTCGACCTGTCCCGCGACCGGGGCACCACGCTGGTGCTCATCACCCATGATCCGGCCATCGCCGCGCGCTGCGACCGCGTGGTCCATATCCGCGACGGCCGCATCGCGGCCGACGGCGGGGCCGCGTGACCGAGGCCGGTTCGTCCTGGGCACTGGCCGCGCGGCTGGTGCGGCGTGAGCTGCGTGGCGGGGCCAGAGGGTTCCGCATCTTCATCGCCTGCCTCGCGCTGGGGGTCGCCGCCATCGCGGCGGTCGGCTCCACCCGCGCCATGCTCGCCGAGAGCATCAGCGCGGACGCCCGGGAAATCCTCGGCGGCGATCTGCGCGTCGATCTGGTCCACCGCCCTGCCACCGAAGACGAGCGGGCGGAGCTGGACGCTCTCGGCGAGGTAACAGGCAGCGCCGAAATGCGCGCCATGGCCCGCGCCACCGGTGAGAACACCCGGCGCTCGCTGGTCGAACTGAAAACCGTCGGCCCGCAGTACCCGCTGTACGGCACGCTGGAACTGGACCCACCCATCGCGCGGTCCGACTTGCTCGCCGAACGCAACGGTGTGTGGGGTGCGGCGGTCGCGCCGGAACTCCTCAGCCTGATGAAGCTTTCGGTGGGGGACATCGTGCAGATCGGCGAAGCACGGTTTGAGGTGCGCGCCGCGATCGCCCATGAGCCGGACCGGATCGGCGGATCGGGCCTGTTCGCGCTGGGTCCGCGCGTGATGATCGCCGAGGCGGCGCTGACCGAGACCCAGTTGGTCCAGCCCGGCAGCCTGATCCGCTATACCTACCGTATCCGCCTGCCCGAAGACACGTCCATCTCCGCCGCGGTCGAACGTCTGAACACGGAACTTCCCGATGCGGGATGGCGCATCCGGACGCTGGACGAATCCTCACCCCGGCTGACCCGTCTCATCGGTCGGGTGACGCTGTTCCTGTCCTTTGTGGGACTGACCGCGCTGCTCGTGGGCGGGGTCGGGGTGGCGAACGCCGTGCGCGCCTGGCTGGACGGGCGCACCGCCACCATCGCCACACTCAAATGCCTCGGCG
>CAZPAT010000303.1:0-1568 GCA_964584485.1 uncultured Bifidobacterium sp. | reverse complement strand
TCCGCAACGTGGTCCATCACGGCCGGCGGGGTCACCTCGACCGCCGTGGCATCGGGCCTGTCGCCCGCATGCGCGGTGCCGCCCGAGCCACCGAAGCAGATCGGCGTATTCGTGTCGTGCATCCGGTCGGAGGGCAGCACCTACGGCGTCGTGTTCGGATACGAGAATGGCGGCAGCGCACCCGTGACGATCCCGGCCGGCACGGCCAACGGCGTGGTGCTCTCATCCGAGTCCACGACCGATGCACCCAACCGCGGCCAGGTGACCACCTTTGCCCCGGGCCGCAACCCGTCGGCATTCGAGGTGAGGGGCGTGCCACGGGGAACCACCATCGCGTGGATCGTGGAGCTTGCGCCCATCGCGCCCGGAACGGACGTGGCCCAGGCAACGCGCGTGGCGGGCGCCACCGTGCCTGATGGCGCCCCCGCGTGCGCCTCGACGCCGCCGACCCCCACCACCGTGCCGCCCGCGACCGGGCCGCAACCGCCCGACCTGACCTCGCTGGTGCCCCTCGGCGTGCAGGTCACCTGCGTGCGGAAGAACGGGAACGGCAGCTTCGACGCCATCTTCGGGTACACCAACGCGAACCCCGTCTCCATCACTGCGCCCGCCGGCCCACTGAACCAGGTCACGCCATCACTCGGGGCCACGGGCGACGACCAGGGGCAGGTGCAGGAGTTCCTGCCGGGCTCCCTGAACAACGCATGGGTGGCCCGCGGCGTGCCGGTGACGGGCACCGTCACGTGGAGCGTCGGTGGTGGTGGCGCGGCGGTGGCGACGGCCGGTATCAACTCGCCGGAATGCCCGGGAGCCAAGACGGCAACCCCCACCACTCCGCCAACGGATCCGCTGGTGCCCACGCAGACGCCGACCTCCAAGGATGCCCTGCAAGTCGGCGTGTTCGCGCAATGCGTCCGCAGGACGGGCCGCACGTACACGGCATCGTTCGGATACGAGATGACCGGTCCCGCACCGATCGGGATCGCCCGCGGGAACGACAACCGGATCGGGCCCTCGGCCTTCGACGGCCCGCAGCCGGTGATGTTCACGCCCGGGCGCCATGACGCCGTCTTCACGGTGGAGAAGATCCCGCTGAAGCGTGCCGTCACCTGGATCGTGCGGAGCCCTGATGGCACCACCGCCACGGCGCGCTCGAGCGCATCGGGCCCCAACTGCCTGGTATCGCGCCAGCCGTCCATCCCCGCGGTGGACGTGACCGTGCCGCCCACGACGGGGCCCGCCATCACGGGACGGCCACAGCCACAGCCGGTCGTGGTGAAGAACACCGGCACGGCAACCGCCACCGACGTGGTGGCCGTGGTGCCGCCCGCCCCCGGCCAGATCATCCGCACCACCTCCGCGACCGGCACCGGGGATGCCCGGTGCTCGCGCACGTCCGGGAAGGGCGTGATCCGCGTGGCCAACCTGCTGCCCGGGCAGTCCGCGCGGTGCGTGCTGACCGTGACGGCCACGCGGTGCGACCCAATCGCCACCACGGTGCGGGCGTCGGCGTCATCGCTGAGCCTGACCGGCGCCATCCAGTCGCGCGCCGGCGGCGTGGGGGGGCG
>CAZPAT010000302.1:0-1578 GCA_964584485.1 uncultured Bifidobacterium sp. | reverse complement strand
TGTGGGCAACCCGGCTGCGGCCCGACGCCGTCATGCCGGCCTTCGTGGCGCTCGCGGTCTGGGCGGCACTGCGTGCCCGCCGGGGACGACACGCCGGATGGTGGCTTGTCGGCGCCGGTCTGTTCCTCGGTGCGGCATGGTCGGCGCGCGAGAGCGCCCTCCTCATGCTCCCGGTCGTCGTGTACGCGGCATGGCCGACCCTGCGCGCGATGCCACGACGCGCCGGGGCCCTCGCCGCAGGCCTCGGCGCCATCCCGCTCGCCCTGGTCCTGGTGTTCGCCCTCGACGGCAGGCCGCTGTGGCCCCTTACGGCCACGGCGGGCGCGGGCAGCCTGCGATCGCCCCTCGAGGGGTGGGGCGCCACCACCTCGTACGTTTCGCAGCTGGTGACGGGCGTGGGCGAGGCGCGCTCGCCCCTGGTGATGGCGCTGCCGCTCGTGCTCATCGCCGGAACGGTCGCGGCGGCGCGGCGCCTGCCCGCGGCGCTGCTGCCGGCCGCATGGCTTGCCTGGGGCTTCGCGTGCCTGGAGATCGCGACGCTGGTGAGCGTCGACAAGCCGGTGCGCTTTCTGACCCTCCTCACCGTACCGGCGGCGCTGCTGGTGGCCATCGCCCTGGACAGCCGCCTGAGCCCTCTGATCATTCCCGCCCTGGCCGTGGTGGCAGTGCTGGCGGTGGCACCGCGCCTGGAGTCCGGCAACCGGGGCACGAACGTCATCCTGGTGTCCGCCGTGGCCGACCGCATGCGCGACCTGCCGCCGGGCCCCGTGCTGGCACGTGACTACACCTGGTGGGCGAAGCTGAACGCCTACTTCCCCCGGGGCCGCATGGACGTACCGCGGGCGGTGGACCCGGCCTTTCTCAGCGCGCAGGAGCGGGCACGGGCGCGGCTGCTCCGCCCCCTGCCCGATGTGGCGACGTACCGGGGTGGCTACGTGGTGACCGGGCCCGTCCGCGAGACCGGGGGCTGGCCGGCCAATTGGGGTCAGGCGCAGCGGGCCATCGACACCGGGGTGCCATGGGCCCGACTGCACGAGGTCGCGCGCGTGGGACGCGCCACCATCTGGCGGTGGGACCCCTGACCGATCGCGTATCGTGGCGGGCAATGCGCACGGCCGTCGTGATCCCCGCGCGGGACGAGGAACACGCCATCGGCGACGTGGTCGCGGGTGCCCGGGCCGCGCTGCCGGCCGCACGGGTGATCGTCGTGGACGACGCCTCGCGCGACCGCACCGCGCCACGCGCACGTGCCAACGGGGCCGAGGTGCTGTCCCTGCCGGCGGGCGCCGGGTATGCCGGCGCCCTGTGCGCGGGCTATCGCGCCGCACTCACCGAGCCGATGGACGCCCTGGTGCAGATGGACGGCGACGGCCAGCACCGCGCCGGTGACCTGCCGCGGCTTCTCGCCGGCCTCGCGCATGCCGACATGGTCATCGGGTCGCGCTTCATGGGGCCAACGCCCGGCTACCGGATCCCCGTGCTCCGGCGCGCCGGCATGGCCGCATGCCGGTGGATGGGCGCGGCTGCCGACGGCCTGTGCATCACCGATCCCACATCGGGCCTGCGTGCCATGACCCC
>CAZPAT010000301.1:0-1582 GCA_964584485.1 uncultured Bifidobacterium sp. | reverse complement strand
GACCGGCGTGCGGGCGACGGCATCCGCGCCGCCGTCGCGGGCGTTCCGGGTGGCCGTGACTGGGCCCGGCTCGCAGCCGATGCCATGGCCCCGGCGTTCCAGGGGCTCGCGCTCGCGCTCGTCCTGATCCCCGGCTCGCGGACGCTCGGCCTGCGCGCGGTCGCCGCCGGGGCGATTGCCGGCGCCCTGGCGAAGGTGGCGCGGGACGCGATCGACCGCCCGCGACCGGGGGCGCGCACCGAGGGCGGCTTCCCCAGTCGCCATGCCGCCTCGTCCGCGGCCATCGCGCTGGTGGTGGCCCGCGAGCGGCCGCTTGTCGGAGTGGCCGCGCACGCCGCGGCGGCAATCGGCATGGCGGCCCGGGTGGCCGCCGCCGATCACGACCCCCTGGACATCGTGGCCGGCGCCGGGCTCGGCGCGGCCGCGGGGCGCCTTATGCGGCGTCGGCGACGGCGACGGAGCGGAACTCGCCCGTGACCTGCTCGTCGGGTCGGCTGGCGGCGTCCGCGCCCATGTCGCGACGCAGATCAGCGTCAGCGCGCTCGATGAGGGATGACGGGCCCGTGTCGGCGATCGTCCACGCAGCGGCCCCGACCGCCACCGACCCCGCCGTCACCCGAAGGCCATCATGGTCGCGCACCGCCACGGACTCGAGGGCCGTCGCAAGGCGGTGTCCCAGGTCACGGGCGGCGTCCTCGCCCCCGGCGACCAGCGCCACGTAGCGCCCCGGGGCGTCCTCCATCACCAGGTCACCGCCGTGGGCCACGTGCGCCACGGCGTCCGCGCAGGCATCGAGCAGGCGCTGGAGCACGTCGTCGCCGTGCACGGCGCGAAGCGCGGGGACGCGCGGGATGACCGCGACCGCCGCGGCCACGGGGCTGCCCGTCTCCGCCGCCCGCCGGCAGTCGCGCTCGGCGATCACGTCGAACACCGCAGACGGCGCCATCGCCGGGCCCCTGGCGGCGCCGCGCGAGCGCCAGGAGGCCCCCAGGTCATCCGCCAGGCCCGCATGCGCCGCGCCCAGCGCGGCCACCACCACGATCGCGATGAACCCCATCGCGGCCTCGGCGGTGGCGACCTCACCCGACGATGCCGCGGCCAGCGCGATGGCGGACGCCAGCAGGGTGGCCATCAGGCCCGTTGCCCCCGCCAGGGGAGCCGCGAGGGCGGCGGGCACCGCCAGCAGCGGCCAGAGCCACCATGCCCCCATCGCCACGATCGGCACCACGGTGGCCACGAGCAGGGTGCCCAGCAGCACGAGGCGACGTTGCCGGTACCGCGCGGCCAGGGCGGCATCCCGTTCGACGTCATGGTCGGGTCGGCTCAGCACCGTGTGAGGCGTTGAACCGGAGCACTGTGCACCGGTTTGGGAAAACCTACGCGCCACCCCGGACGCGCCACGGTAGGCTCGGGCCATGAGTGCGATGGGCATCATCGGTGTGGGCACGATGGGGTGCGAGATCGCGCACGTCGCCGCGGTCGCGGGCATGGACGTCCTCATGTCCGATGCCGACGCCGAGCGCGCGGCGATGGGCCGCGACCGGGCACTCGCGCTGGGCGCCCGGCTGGTGGAACGCGGACG
>CAZPAT010000300.1:0-1589 GCA_964584485.1 uncultured Bifidobacterium sp. | reverse complement strand
GAGGACGAGGACGCCTCGGTGGCCGACTGGGACCTGGAGGGCATGTTCGCCGAGGTGGCGCAGCTGTACCCGATGTCCTTCGGCGTGGACGACATGCGGCATGACTCCCTGACGCGCGAGGAACTGCTCGACCGACTCGAGGACGACGCCATGGAGGCCTACGACCGGCGCGAGTCGGAACTGGGCGCCGACATGGTGCGCGACCTCGAGCGCTGGGTGCTGCTGCAGCTGATCGATGTTGACTGGCGCGAGCACCTGCTGAACATGGACTACCTGCGCGAGGGCATCCACCTCCGCGCCCTTGGCCAGAAGGACCCGCTGTCGGAGTACCGGCTCGAGGGCCACCAGATGTTCGACGAGATGATGGAGAACGTCACCCGCGAGTTCGTGCGGTACATGTTCCACGTGGAGCTGGAGGCGCCGCCGGAGCCCGTCGAGGCGCAGCCGGTGGACGGCGTCACCTACACCTCGCAGGACGACCCGGTGCAGGGATTCGCAGGCCTCGCCGAGGGCCCCGTGGAGTCGCCGGACGAGGTGGCGTTCGAGGCCACCGAGCCCGCGCACTACGCGGAGGATGACGCCACGCAGGCACCGCTGCCGGGCGTGGTGGAGACGGTGGTGCTCGACGACGAGGACCGCGTGGGGCGCAACGACCCGTGCCCGTGCGGATCGGGCAAGAAGTACAAGAAGTGCTGCGGCGCCTCCTGACCCCGTCGCGACGCCGATGACCGACCCGGACGAACTGGCCCAGCAGGCCGGCAGGCTTGCGGAGCGCGTGGAGTTGCTGGGCGACTACCTCGACCCCGATGCCCTGTCGGCGCGCATCGCCGATCTCGAGCAGCAGATGGGCGCGGCCGACTTCTGGGACGACCAGGACCGGGCGGCACGGGTATCGGCCGAGCACGCGCGGAACACCGGCAGGCTCGATGAGTACCGGGCCCTGGCCTCGGACGTGGGCGACCTGTCCGAACTGGCGGCGATGGCCCGCGAGGAGGAGCGCGCGGGCACGCTCACCGAGGAGTTCACCGGCGAGATCGAGGACGGCCTGGCCCGCGCGGAGGACCGCCTGTTCGTGCTCGAGGAGTCGCGGCTGTTCGGTGGCGAGCACGATGCCGGTGACGCCGTGGTCACGATCCAGTCGGGCGAGGGCGGCACCGATGCGCAGGACTGGGCCGAGATGCTGCTGCGCATGTACCTGCGCTGGGCGGAGTCGCGCGGATTCACGGCAACGGTGCAGGACCGCCAGGACGGCCAGGAGGCCGGCATCAAGAGCGCCACGTTCACGCTGGCGGGGGCCAATGCCTACGGGCTCATGTCCGCCGAGCGCGGCGTGCACCGACTGGTGCGCCTGTCGCCGTTCGACTCGGCCAATCGCCGCCAGACCTCATTCGCCGCCGTGCAGGTGGCCCCGCTCGTCACCGACGAGGCCGAGGTGGAGATCGAGGACAAGGACATCCGCGTGGACACCTACCGGGCCAGCGGCGCGGGCGGGCAGCACGTGAACAAGACCGATTCCGCTGTGCGCCTCACGCACATCCCCACGGGCGTCGTGGTGCAGTGCCAGAACGAGCGCTCGCAGACGCAGAACC
>CAZPAT010000299.1:0-1595 GCA_964584485.1 uncultured Bifidobacterium sp. | reverse complement strand
AGACGCGGGTGAGGATCAGCCCGCGGGCGCCCCGGTTGGCGGTGACCGGATAGCGCGCGGGGCGCACCGCACCCGCGCCCAGCGAGCAGGAACACACTGCACACGGCCTCCACGCAGGCCCACGGTGCCCGCGGGGTGCTGAACCGCGTAATAGCGGGCTTAGCGGTGCCCCACAGCACTGCCGCAGCGGGTAGTCCGCCCGTCAGGCGGCGACCGGACGGGGCACCCCGGCGCGGGCCACCCTGGGCATCGCCGACGATGCGATGGCCCCGATGGCGTCGAGCGACTCGGCGATGACGCGCATGGGATCCGTCACCAGGGCCTCCCGTGCCGCCGGCGAGCCCAGGCGCGCTGCCGCGGCCCGGGCCAGCGCGAGCGGACCGGAATCGACCGATCCCCGCCGGGACAGGGCGAACATGGCCCCGGCCACGGTCTCCACCGAGTGGGCCACGGACATCGGCAGGGCCTCGTCGGTCATCAGGGCCGGCAGGACGTCCTCGGGGCGCGTGCCGCACGCACCGGGCGGGCCACCGGCCACCAGCGCCGCCGCGTGCCACGTGGCCGGTGCGGCGCCGGGGTCCTCGCGCACGACGCGCGCGCATGCCAGGAGCAGGGCGCTCATCCACGCCGCACGCGGCAGGTGCGTTCCCAGGCGCAGCCGGTGCCAGGCATCGTCCCGTGGCATCGCGTGCGCGGCGAGCCCGCGCACCGCGGCGACCTCGCGCTGCACGACGACGGCCACGCCGCGCGGGTCCAGCGCCGCGGCCCCGCCTGCGTGGTCGCGCGCCACGGCGGCCGCGCGCGACGCGCAGTCGGCGACATCAGCCGGGAGCAGGGGACCGGCCGCGGCGGCGGCCAGCGCGGCCTGCTCCAGGTGCCGCGCGGCGAGCGCACCCCCGGTGCCGACCGCGGGCACGAGGCCCTCGGGTCCTGCGGTGGCGAGGGCCGAGAACGCCGCCGCCGGGCCCTCGCCGTCACGCGCCGCGCGGGCCCGGGCGCCGAGCACCCGTGCCGAGGCATCGGCACGCTCGAGCGCCGCCGCCATCGCGTGGATCGCCGCCATGTGGCTGCCGGACATAGCCCCCACGGTATGCCGCCGCCGCCGGACGGTCCTCATACCGGTGGACAAGATGGCGCGCGTGGCCTTGCGCCCCCGGGACCATACCGCTCACCCGGGAATCCGCACCCGGATCCCGTAGCGTGAGTCGCCCGTCATCGCGCCCAGGAGATCGCCGTGGCCCGACTCGAGGCCGGACAGCCCGCCCCGGATTTCACCCTTCCCTCCGACGGCGGTGATGACGTGACGTTGTCGTCGCTGCGCGGCGGCCCGGTAGTGCTGGTGTTCTATCCGAAGGCGATGACCTCGGGTTGCACGCAGCAGGCGTGCGGTTACCGCGACGCCCTCGCGGGATTCGGCGATCTCGGGGCGACCGTGCTGGCGATCAGCCCGGATCCTGTGGCGCGGCTCGTGAAATTCCGCGAGAAGGAGGGGCTCACATTCCCCCTGCTGTCCGACGAGTCGCACGACGTGCTCGAGGCGTACGGGGTGTGGGTCGAGAAGTCGATGTACGGGCGCACGTACATGGGGGTGGAGC
>CAZPAT010000298.1:0-1596 GCA_964584485.1 uncultured Bifidobacterium sp. | reverse complement strand
GTGCGGTCGTACAGGGCGATGGGCGAGTCGCGGGTCACCACGGTTGCCGATCCCTTGTACAGGCGCACGGTCACCGTGCCCTCCACCTTGCGGTTCACGTGGTCCATGAACGCGTTGAGGTCCTGCATGAGCGGCTCGTACCACAGGCCCTCGTAGGCCATCTGCGCCCACAGCAGGTCGAGGTTGGGCTTCAGGGCGTTCTGGCGGCCGGTGCACACCAGCTTCTCCAATTCGCGATGGGCCTCCAGGATCACCGTGGCCGCGGGCACCTCGTAGACATCGCGCACCTTCAGGCCCACCACGCGGTCCTCGATGTGGTCCATGATGCCCACCCCGTTGCGGCACGCGCGCTCGGCGATGGCCGGGATGATCTCGTGCAGGGGCATCTCGACCTCGTCGAGGCTGATGGGCAGCCCCCCGCGGAAGCCGATCAGGATGTCCTCGGGCGTATCGGGCGCTTTCGTGGGCGGGGTGACCAGCTGGAAGACGTCATCCGGGATCGCCTTGGTCAGGTCCTCGATGATCCCGCCCTCGCTGGAGCGGCCCCACAGGTTGTCGTCGATCGAGTACGGCCGCTCCACGCTGGAGCTCACGGGGATGCCGTGCTCGTGCGCGTAGGCGATCTCCTCGTCGCGGCCCATCTGCCACTCGCGGACAGGCGCGATGATCTTGAGCTCGGGCGCGAGCGTGGCGATGGTGGCCTCAATGCGCACCTGGTCATTGCCCTTGCCCGTGCAGCCGTGCGCGATGGTGTCGCAGCCGTGGCGGCGGGCCTCCTGCACCGCGAGCTTCGCGATGAGCGGGCGCCCCAGCGACGTGAACAGCGGGTAGCCACCCTGGTAGCGCGCGTTCGCCTTGATGGCCGGCGCCACGTAGTCGCGGGCGAACTCCTCGCGGGCGTCCACCACCAGGCTCTCCACGGCCCCCAGGTCCACGGCCTTCTGCAGGATGGCCTCGAAGTCGTCCTCGGGCTGGCCCAGGTCGATGCAGAGCGCCACGACCTCGGCGTCGTACTCGTCCTGGATCCACTTCAGCATCACCGAGGTGTCGAGCCCGCCCGAGTACAGGAGGACCACGCGGTGGACCTCGTGCGGCTCGGCCAGGTACTGGGCGGTCTTGGCGACGGGCTGCATCTGTGACAACGCGCGGATCCTCTCGACGTCGGGCGCGGGACCGCCGGAGTGTAGACGCGCGCGCCTAGAGGTACGGCAGCGGGTCCCGGGCGGCGCCGTTCACCCGGACCTCGAAGTGCAGGTGGGGCCCGGTGGAGTGGCCGGTGCTGCCGACGAACCCCACCAGGCCGCCCTGGGTCACCGGGTCACCGGTCTTCACCGCGATGCGGCTCTGGTGCGCGTACGCGGTGGCGAGCCCCCCGCCGTGGTCGATCACCACCAACTGGCCGTAGCCCCCGGACCACCCGGCCACGATCACCGTGCCGGACTTGGCGGCCGTGATGGGCCGCCCCGTGGGCGCGGCGATGTCGAGCCCCTGGTGCATGCGGCCCCAGCGGGGCCCGAACCCCGACGTGATCTGGCCGGAGGTCGGCCAGGTGAAGCCCGCCGCCGAGGGGGTGGTATCGGCCGGCTCGGCGTAGGG
>CAZPAT010000297.1:0-1597 GCA_964584485.1 uncultured Bifidobacterium sp. | reverse complement strand
TGGAGGATGTGTACGGGTGACGGACGATCCGCGGTTCGAGATCCTCGAGGTGTGGCGCCGACCGCTGGGCGAGCATGGTGACGCGGCGGTGCGGGTGCTGGCGCGCGTCGAGGCGGGGGCGTACGGGCCCGAGGAGTATGCCGTGGGCGTGAGCACCGATCCCGACTCGGTGTTCGACCCCGCATCCGAGGAGACCGACGTGTTCTCGGGCCTCACGTTCGCCGAGGCGCACTGGGTGGCAGCGGTGATCGCCAGCAACGAGCGGCGACCCGAGGACGCGGAGGACCTGCTGTTCGACCTGCGCGTGCCGGTGGATCTCGAGTGGCGCGACATCGACCTGTCGTCGGTGGTCGTGGAGCCCGGGGGCGTGCGCTCCACGCCCCTCGTGCCGTGGGCCCCGGCGGATGCGCCGGCCTCCACGCGCTGGGCGATCGCCACGTACACGCTGGACTGCGGGCACCAGGCCGTCGAGATGCTGCGACAGGACCCGGACTCCGCGCCGTTCTGGATCGAGCAGGGCGCCGTCGACCACCTCGCCGCCCGCGATGCGCGCAGCCTTGCGCGCCTGCTGCTGGAGGCCCGCACCCTCGAGGAGGCGCGCGGCCTGGTGGAGTCGGCGCAGGCGAACCTGGCCACCCATCCCGAGGAGCACGCCGGGGAGGACGATGCCGACCACGCGTGATTACTACGAGGTGCTGGGCGTCGCGCGCGATGCATCGGACCGGGATATCAAGTCCGCATTCCGGCGCCTCGCGCGCGAACTGCACCCCGACGTCAACCCGGGCGACCCGACGGCCGAGGAGCGCTTCAAGGAGGTCGCAGAGGCATACGAGGTGCTGTCTGACGCCGATCAGCGCGCCCGCTACGACCGCTTCGGCCATGCGGGGGTCCGCGGTGCGGGCGGGGCGGGTGCCCAGGGATTCGGCTCGTTCCAGGACATCTTCGACGCCTTCTTCGGGGGCGCCGACATCTTCGGCGGCGGGGGTGGACCGACGGCGGGCGAGGACATCCTGGTGGCCACCTCCATCTCGTTCGTGCAGTCGGCGACCGGTACCGAGGTCGAGGTGACGGTGGACCGCGTGGAGGAGTGCGGCACATGTGATGGCAGCGGCGCCGCCCCGGGCAGCGAGGTGACCACCTGCGATGCCTGTCAGGGGCAGGGTCAGGTACGCCAAGTGGTGTCCACCGCCCTCGGCCAGATGGTGCGCGCGCGTCCGTGCCCCGCGTGCGAGGGCACCGGACGGCATGTGGTGGTGCCGTGCGCCGACTGCCGGCGGCGCGGCCGGGTTCGGGCGCAGTCATCCGTGCCCGTGCGCGTGCCCGCGGGAATCGCCACCGGCCAGCGCATCCGCCTGCAGGGGCGCGGCGGCGCCGGCGACCCCGGCGCACCGGCGGGCGACCTGTACGTGGAGGTGCGCGTGATGCCCGATGACCGCTTCGTGCGCGACGACCTGGACATCGTGCACGAGATCTCGGTGCCCGCGACGGCGGCGATGACGGGCACCACGGTGTCGGTGCCCACCATCGAGGGCGAGGCCGACGTGGAGATACCCGCCGGCACCCAGCCCGGGGAGGAGATGCGCCTGAAGGGCCTGGG
>CAZPAT010000296.1:0-1603 GCA_964584485.1 uncultured Bifidobacterium sp. | reverse complement strand
AAGGGATGGGACGAGGCCAAGCAGATCGCATGGCTCAAGGCGCCCAACCCGCCGATGCCGTCGTACGCGTCGCTGCCGCCGGCCGACCTGGAGGCGCTCGCGACGTTCGTCAACGGGCTGGGGACGAAGTACAAGTAGGCCACTCCCCGCCTGTCGAACGGTCTTCCCCGGGGTCCCGCATGTGCGGGACCCCGGCCGTTTGGGGCCGGTACGGGTCTACCATCGGACAGTGATGAGGATCTTCCTCGGAGTGACAGGGGCAAGCGGGGCCATCTACGGCGCGCGATGCCTGGCCGTGCTCACCGCGGCCGGTCATCACGTGGGCGTGTGCGTGTCCGATGCCGGGGCACGGGTGATCAGCCACGAGCTGCTGGGCGAGGGTCCGCGGCCCGCCTCGTACCGCGATGTGGCCGAGCGGTTCGTGGCCGCCCACGCCAACCCCGCGGGCGCCGTCGAGCTGCTGGATCCCGATGACATCGCGTGCGCATTCGCCTCGGGATCGTCTGGTGCGCGCGCAGCGCTGATCGCGCCATGCTCCACGAGCACGCTGGGGCACATCGCCACCGGGACCGGCGCCACCCTCATCCACCGGGTGGCCGAGGTGATGCTGAAGGAGCGGGGGCGCCTGGTGGTGATCCCCCGCGAGACCCCCGTGTCGCTCATCCAGTTGCGGAACATGACCACCATCACCGAGGCCGGGGGCATCGTGCTGCCGGCTTCACCCGGCATGTACGCGATGCCGGAATCCATCGATGACCTGGTGGACTTCGTGGTGGGCAAGGCCCTCGACGTCCTGGGCGTCGATCACGCCCTGTTCCCCCGCTGGGGACAGCACGACGCGGCGGCGGGAACACATCGATGACCACCGCCGCGCGCGACCGCGAGGTGTTCGACCACATCGCCCCGCGGTATGACGTGGTGAGCCGCGTGATGACCCTTGGACGCGGCGACCGCTGGCGGCAGGCCGCGGCCCGGGCGGCGGACCTGCACGCGGGCGCATCGGCCCTCGACGCGTGCACCGGGACGGGGGACCTCGCGCTGATGCTCGCCGATCGCGTGACACCCCTGGGGGAGGTCGTGGGGGTGGACCACTCGCCCGAGATGATCACGCGCGCGCGGATGAAGGCCCAGGCCACGGGCCGCCACTGCCGGTTCGAGGTGGGTGACTGCACGGACCTCGCATTCCCCGACGACCGCTTCGATGCCGCCACGGCGTCGGGCGGGCTGCGGGGAATGGACGACCCCGCGGCGGCGATCGCCGAGATGGCACGGGTGGTGCGCCCCGGTGGACGGGTGGTGCTGCTGGAGATCACGCCGCCCGAGCGGTTGCGCGGCATCCACGCGCGCGTGCTGCGCATGGCGACGCCCGCCGTCGGGGGGCTCCTGGGCGGCGATGCCCGGGCGTTTCGGCACCTGGCCGAGACCGTGGCGCAGGTGCCGCCCCCGGAGCGCGTCGCCGCCCTGATGGACGACGTCGGGATCGGGGACGTCCGCTGGCAGCGCCTGGCGGGCGGCATGGCGACGCTGCACGCCGGGGTGGTGACCGGATGACGACCGCTCCCCCCATCCACCAGTTCACGCGCCCGCTGCGGCCCTGGATGGC
>CAZPAT010000295.1:0-1611 GCA_964584485.1 uncultured Bifidobacterium sp. | reverse complement strand
GGACCAGAGCCGCGATGAGCTCGACCCGAAGAAGACCGTCTACGACGAGATCAGCGACGGCCGTGACGTGATCGACCTGGGCGGTGGCAACGAGGTGCAGTCGCGCGCCTATACGGCCGCATTCAACTTCCGCGGGTCGGACCAGCAGAAGCCCGTGGGCCAGTTGTCGGGCGGCGAGCGCAACCGCGTGCACATGGCGAAGATGCTCTCTGGGGGCGGCAACCTGCTACTGCTGGACGAGCCCACCAACGACCTCGACGTGGACACCCTTCGCGCCCTCGAGACGGCGCTCGAGACCTTCTCGGGGTGCGCGGTCATCATCACCCACGATCGCTGGTTCCTGGACCGTGAGGCCACGCACATCCTGGCCTTCGAGGGCGACAGCAACGTGGTGTGGTTCGAGGGCTCGTACTCCGACTACGAGGAGAACCGCCGGGCGCGCATGGGCGAGGACGCCGACACGCCCCACCGCATCAAGTACCGCCGGCTCACGACGCCGGCCTGAGCCCGGCCGGGCGGGACGGGCACCGGCCCGGCCCGCCCGGCCGCGGGATCAGTTGGCGCAGGTGCCGACCGCGGTCCAGGCGCCACCGCTCTCGAAGGTGCCCGTGGCACGGAACTGGCCATTCACCGAGATGGTGATGTTCTTCACCGTGCCGTCCAGCACCACGTCGGCGCTGTCGATGGCCAGCGTGCCGCCCGGGCCTCCCGGACTGTCGAGGCCCACCTCGTACCCGCCCACGGCCGAACCAGTGGCCTGGATGCCGCGCCCCATCACCTTGCATGACGACAGGTCGAAGGTGCGGGTGAACTTCGGGCTGCCGATGGTGAGCGTGTCGCCCGTGGGCTTGCCGCCGCCACTCGGGGTCGTGCCCGAGCACGACGACGGGCGCCCGGGCCAGGCCTTCGCCAGCGCCACGGCCGTCTTCGGCCCGTAGCGCCCGTCGGCATTCAGGCCCTCCGCCTTCTGGAAGGCGATGAGGGCGGCCTCGGTGCCCGAGCCGAAGATGCCGTCGACGTTGCCGCCGTAGTAACAGAGTCCCTTGAGGGTGGTCTGCAGGAGGTCCACCGCATCGGTGCTGTCATTGCCCAGCGCAAGGTTGATGGCGCCCATGGTCTGGGGGCCGGCGATGCCGTCCACCGGCAGGCCCGCGCGCGCCTGGAAGCGCTTGACCGCTGCGGTGGTACGCGGGCCGTACACGCCATTGATCGGCCCGTCGTAGAACCCCAGGTCCGCCAGGTCCTCCTGAACCTCCTTGTTGGCCTTCACCACGGGACTCTCCGGGGGCTTCGCGGTGGTGGTGCCCGCCGTCGTGGTGGTGGCCGTGGTGTCGGTGGTGGCCGTGGTGGTGGTCGCCGAGGCCGTGGTCGTCGCCGTCGTCTCGGTGGTCGGCGTGGTGGGGGCCGTCACGGTCACCGTCTCGGTGCCGCCGAAGCTGCAGCCCGCCGCCAGCAGGGTCACCGTCGCCAGGCCCGCGCCCGCCGCGACGATTCGGGAGGTCTTCATCCGGGGTTCACCTCATGGAAGGGAGATTTATCCCGATTGGGATTCCATCTGGCCAACCGGTGCCCTTCCCGGTGTACCCTCCCCGGTCGCCCGGCGGACGCGCC
>CAZPAT010000294.1:0-1671 GCA_964584485.1 uncultured Bifidobacterium sp. | reverse complement strand
GTCCTCGCGCAGGTAGAAGTGCCCGCCCAGGTCCACGGTCCGGATGTCCAGCGCCCTGCCGTAGGCCTCCTTCACGGCCGGCGAGAGCATCCATCGCGATGCGAGGGCCACGGGGCGCCCGCCGCGTTCCGCGAATCGCACGAGGGCGTCATCCATGTCCCACTCCATGAGAGCCGCGAGCATGGCGATGCCCTCGCCGGGTGGCATGGCCGACATCTCCCCCGCCACCCGGTCGGTGAGTGCCGGATCGGTGACCGGCGCGGCGGACCGCTCGCAGAGAGTGCGGACGGCAGCCGGGAAGTCCTGCCGGAAGGGCCCGAGCACGCGGGCGCAGGCGGCGGCGTCCTGGCGCGGGTACAGGTGCATGAAGGTGAGGCCATCGAGGGCGACGACCCGCCCTCCGTCGGCCGCGAGCGCGGCCTCCACGGCCACCGCAGCCCCCAGCGAATGCCCCACCAGCGCGGCGTCGTGAAACCCGGCGGCATCCGTGATGGCAGCCACCAGCCCGCCGAGGTCAGCCATTGTCCACTCCCGCCGCCATGCGCGGGAGCCACCGTGCCATGGCAGGTCAAGCGCCAGCACGCGGTGATCGCGCCGCAGTTCGTGCGCGACGGGGTCGAAGTCGGCCCGCCTGCAGGCCCAGCCGTGCACCAGGACGATGCCCGGGCCCTCTCCGCCCACGTCGAACGCCACGCGTGCGCCGGGCAGATCACGGTGGAGGGTGCGGACCATGGGGGCATGCTCCCAGATGCGAAACGCCCGGTTGTGCGACCGCGCCAGGGCGCGGTAGCGTCGGTTCATGCGCGTGGGCATCCTGACCGGCGGGGGCGACTGCCCGGGACTGAACGCGGTCATCCGGGCCGTGGTGAAGGTGGGCGCGCGGCGCCATGGCCACGAGCACGTGGGCATCCTGCGGGGATGGCGCGGCCTGCTGGAGGCCGACGCGGTTCCGCTGTCCGCGCGGGATGTGAGCGGCGTGCTCGCGCGCGGCGGCACCATGCTGAAGAGCTCCCGCACCAATCCGTTCCGGGATGCGGATGCCACCCGCGCCGCGCTCGAGGGCTTCACGCGCCTGGGGATCGACGCCCTGGTGGCGATCGGCGGCGAGGACACCCTGGGGGCAGCGAGCCGCCTGCATTCGGAGCACGGCGTGCCCGTGGTGGGTGTTCCCAAGACAATCGACAACGACCTGTCCGGCACCGACGTGACGTTCGGCTTCGACACCGCCGTGCAGATCGCCACCGATGCCATCGACCGCCTGCACACCACCGCGGAGAGCCACGACCGCGTCATGGTGGTGGAGGTGATGGGGCGCCATGCGGGCTGGATCGCGCTGTACTCCGGCCTCGCCGGTGGCGCCGATTACATCCTGATCCCCGAGCAGCCACCCGACATCGACGGCCTGCTGTCGTCGGTCGGCGCGCGCCACGAGCGCGGCCTGGACTACTCCATCGTGGTGGTGAGCGAGGGCGTGGACCTGGGCGATGAGGGCGGCCGGGGGGAGCGCGATGAGTTCGGCCACGCGCGACTGGCCCAGCAGGGCGTGGGCGACCGGCTGGGGGTGATCGTGCGGGAGGCCACCGGGTACGACACGCGCGTGACCGTGCTGGGCCACGTGCAGCGCGGCGGCACCCCCACGGCGCGCGACCGCGTGCTGGCCACGCGGTTCGG
>CAZPAT010000293.1:0-1680 GCA_964584485.1 uncultured Bifidobacterium sp. | reverse complement strand
TGAGCGCGGAGGATATGCGACCGGAGAGGTCCTCGATGTAGGTCGTGTACGAGCCGTCGGATGGCACCGTCTCGATGCCGAGTTCCACCACGGTGGCCCCGGTCTCGTCACGAATCGCCTGCGCGAGGGCGTCGGACACGCCGGACTCGGTGAACAGCACCCGCACTCCGGCCTTTTCCATCGCCCTCTCGAGGTCCGCGATGTGCGCGGCGGACACCTGCCCCTGCGACGACAACGAGGGAGTCACCGTGCCCACCACGTCCAGTCCGTACCGATCGGCCAGGTAGCCCAGCGACTCATGCCCGGTCACCAGCGCGCGGTCCGCCTCGGGGATGGCAGACATGCGGGACGCGATATCGGCGTCGAGCGCCCGGAGCGCCGTGGCGGAGTCACCCGCCGGCCCGGTGATGTCAGCCCCGGTGGCCGACCGGACGGCGGCGGGCAGGGCCGCCGCCACCGCGGCCGCCTGCGAGGGATCGGTCCAGAAGTGCGGATCCCCGGCGCCGTGCCCATGCTTCTCCTCGTCCGCATGCTCCTCCCCCTCCGCATGGTCGTCCCCGTCTCCGATCTCACGCACGGTCACGTGATCGGTCGCGGTGAAGACGGCCACTCCGTCCTCGCGGGCGCGGGCGATGGGTTCCTGCAGTCCCGCCTCGAGATCCAGGCCGTTCTCCACGATCAGATCAGCGGACTGCAGTCGCGCGACGTCGCGGGCCGATGGGCGCCACTCGTGCGGATCACTGCCGTTCGGCATTACCACCTCGACTGCCGCGGCATCCCCCACCGCATCACGCACGAGTGCCCCGAGCATCGGGGTGGTGGCGACGATCACCGGCCGGTCTGCGGCGCCCGTGCCCAAGTTGGTGGTGGGCGCTCCGTCCGAACCACACCCCGCAAGGACGAAAGAGGCGGCGGCGGCGGACAGGACGATGACGAGGCGCATGAGCACGCGTCGGAGGGCCATGCCGTGATCCTACGTTAGATGAGAATGATTCTCAACCTCATGTGACCGGAGGGTCCGGGTCCCACCGGCGCAGGATCTCCTCGCGGCGACGGCGGTTCTCGGCGTCCTCGCTCCACCCCTCGTCGGCCGGTCCGGAGGGCGGTGGGTGGCCATCGCCCCAGAATGCCCCCGTACCGGGCAGGCCGAGGAGCGCGGCGAAGATGTCGTCCTCCTCCATGCCCGGCGCCGCCAGGGAGCGGAATACCATGTCGGGGTCGGGGGGCACCCGCCCGGAATCGGTCATGCGGCCCCGGCCTCCGCGCCCACGGGCTCGTCTCCCAGTTCCTCCCGCAGCGCGGCAAGGCGGTCGCGCAACTCCGCCGCGCGCTCGAACCGCAGATCCTCGGCCGCCGCAAGCATCTCCTGCTCCACCTCCACCAGCACGCGGCGGATCTCGTCCGGCGTGGCCCCCTCGGGCACCGCGTGCTCCGGGCGGGTGCGCTTCCGCCCCGAGCCTCCGGTGAGGCCAAGGAACTCGACGATGTCCGACACGCCCTTGGTGATGGAGGCCGGCGTGATGCCGTGCTCCTCATTGTGGCGCCGCTGGATCTCGCGACGGCGGGCGGTCTCCTCCATAGCCACGCGCATGGCCTCGGTCTCACGGTCGGCGTACATGAGCACCCGGCCGTTCACGTTGCGCGCCGCGCGCCCGATGGTCTGGATGAGCGCCGTCTGGC
>CAZPAT010000292.1:0-1704 GCA_964584485.1 uncultured Bifidobacterium sp. | reverse complement strand
CAGCGCTACGACTCACTGGTCCGGGATGCGCTGTTCGAGGTGCTCGGCCAGGACGTGGCGGTGGCCGTGGAGGTCGTTCCGCCGGAGCAGGATGACGCAGGTGTGGCGCCCGCGGTGGCGCCCGCGACGACGGCTTCCCAGGCGCCTCCGGGGCCCGGGCCGGACGGATCGGCACCGGCCGATCCCGCGACGCGACTGCAGGGCCGTTTCACTTTCGACGCATTCGTCATCGGTCCGAGCAACCGGTTCGCCCACGCCGCCGCGCTCGCGGTGGCCGAGACCCCGGCGCGCGCGTACAACCCGCTGTTCATCTACGGGGGCGTGGGGCTCGGCAAGACACACCTGCTCCATGCGATCGGGCACTTCACCGCCGAGAACCATCCGGGCCTGTCGGTGCGCTACGTGTCGGTCGAGACCTTCACGAATGAGTTCATCAACTCGCTCCGCGACGGGGCGATGCGGTCGTTCAAGGATCGCTACCGCGGCACGGACATCCTGCTCATCGACGACATCCAGATGCTCGAGGGCCGCGAGCAGACGCAGGAGGAGTTCTTCCACACGTTCAACGCGCTGCACGAGAGCGGCAAGCAGATCGTGATCTCCAGCGACCGCCCGCCGAGTGCCATCAAGACCCTGGAGGACCGCCTGCGGTCGCGGTTCGAGATGGGACTGATCACCGACGTGCAGCCCCCCGATCTGGAGCTGCGCATCGCGATCCTGCGCAAGCGGGTGAAGACCGACGGCTACCAGATCCGCGATCCCGAGGTTCTCTCGTTCATCGCCGCGCGGGTCTCGACCAACGTCCGCCAGTTGGAGGGCGCCCTCATCCGGGTCGTCGCGCATTCCTCCATCTCCGGTCGCCCGGTCACGGTGGAGTTGGCCCAGGAGGTCCTGACCGACCTCTTCCCGGCTGCCGATGGGGAACTGCGGATAGACCTCATCCAGGAGGCCGTTGCACGTCACTACGCCATCTCCATCGATGAGCTCGTCGGCGAGAAGCGCACGAAACGCATCGTCGTGCCCCGCCAGGTCGCGATGTACCTCTGCCGCGAACTCACCGACGCCTCGCTGCCGGCGATTGGCCGGGCATTCGGCGGACGCGACCACACGACCGTCCTGTACGCGGTCCAGAAGATCTCGGGCCTGCTCACCGACGGCGGGGATGTGTACGAGTCCGTCCAGGCGCTGACGCAGTCACTGGCGGGATCACCCCGCTAGCAGCTGTGGTGCCAGGTCACCGAACCCCTGACATCGGGTGTCGGGGGTTCGTCATCTGTCACGGCAGGTACACCGCGCTTTTCCCGCATGGCGCGGCTTTTCCTCTGCGTGGGTGGCTGTGCATCATCAGGCGGGCTCCTGTGGACGACCTGTGGATAAGCCCTGGCACCCGTGCATCACCCTCCACAAGCCTCCACATCCCCGGCGGCATGCCGTGCGCGGGGTGTGGATGCCTGTGGGTGATACGGACATGCGTATGGGTTTTCCCACAGGCCGTCCACACCCCCTGAAACGCGCTGTCAGCAGCGCCTTCATTCGTCCATCCCCGGACTCCACAGGCCCTACTGCCTCTCCAACCAACTTCTTCTCATATTGAGATGAAGAGGTATGACAGCGCGCGTCCGGGGCGGGGCGAGCGGCGAGTCCCGGCCGGTACGCTGCCGCCGTGCGCCTGACCTGCCCCCGTGATGACCTTGCCGCCCGCCT
>CAZPAT010000291.1:0-1712 GCA_964584485.1 uncultured Bifidobacterium sp. | reverse complement strand
CGAGGAGCCCACCGCGGCCATCGTGTTCTGCCGCACGCGCGTGGAGGTGGAGCAGCTGGTGGAGACACTGAATGGCCGCGGCCATCACGCTGAGGCCCTGCACGGGGGCATGACCCAGGAACAGCGTGATCGCGTGATGGGCCGCCTGCGCGCCGGCACGGCCGACCTCCTGGTGGCCACCGACGTGGCCGCGCGCGGGCTGGACGTTGACCAGCTCACCCACGTGATCAACTTCGACGTGCCGTCGGCACCCGCCCAGTACGTGCACCGCATCGGTCGCGTGGGCCGCGCCGGCCGCGAGGGGGTGGCCATCACCCTTGCCGAGCCGCGCGAGCACCGCATGCTGCGCAACATCGAGCGCGTCACCGGCCGGCGCATCCCGCAGCAGTCGCTGCCCACGGTGGCCGACCTGCGCGCGCGACGGCTGGACATCACCACCGCCACGCTCCGCGAGGACATCCTCGAGGGCGATCTGGACTCCTTCCGCGTGGTGGTGGAGTCGCTTGCCGATGAGTTCGACGTGCTGGACATCGCGGTCGCCGCGGTGAAGCTGGCGCACCAGGCATCCCGGGGCGGGGATGACGATGAGGAGATCCCCGAGGCGCGCATGCGCGAGGATCGTCCCGCGCGCGCGAAGGGCGGGCACCCCGGCGCCGGTCATGGCGGTGCACCGCGCCGCGCGGAGCGCACAGGGCCCGGGCGCCCGCCGCCCGAGGGCATGGCGCGCATCTTCGTGGGCGCCGGTCGCATCGCGGGCATCCGCCCGCAGGACCTGGTGGGCGCCATCGCCAACGAGGCGAAGATCGCCGGCCGCGAGATCGGGGCCATCCAGATCGCCGACCGGTTCTCCCTCGTGGACGTGCCGGACGCCGTGGCCGACCGGGTCATCCAGGCGCTGCGCGGCGGCTCGCTGAAGGGCCGCAAGGTCACCGTGCGTCGCGATCGCGGGCCGGGCGGCCCGCCCCGCGGCACCGGCAGCCGGCCCGGGGGGCGCCGCCCGATCGGCTAGCGTCGGCCCCCGACCGACGAGGGGGCCCGATGGTGCGCAGGGGAATGGTGACGGCCGCGGCATGCGCGGCGCTCGGCGTGGCGGTTCCCGCGCTCACGGCCTCGGCGGCCCCGCGGGGACCTGCGTCGCCTCTCACCGACCCCACGGCCATCACCGCGCTTGCGGCGGATGCCTACACGTGGGCGCTCGCACCGGAGTTCGTCTACCGGTTCCTCAAGTACAACGCGCTGCACACCGCCCCCGTGAACGTGCTGGGCGGCAAGGGGCAGCTGCCCGCCGCCTGGAACAACCTTGCCACCAACGCCGGTGACGCGTCGGTGCTGTACCTGAACGCGATGATCGACCTGAGCGGCAGGAAGGTCGCGGGCACGCCCAACGGCGCCACGAAGGAGTTGGTGCTGACCGTACCGCCGTCGCGCGGCGACTACTACGTGGCCAACCTGCTGGACGACTTCGTCAATTCCATCGGCAGCATCGGCACGCGCACCACGCCGTCCTCGCGGTCGCAGAGCTACCTCATCGCCGGGCCCACCTCGCAGTACGCGGGAAAGAGGACCGCCCGCATCAACGGCTTCACCTACCGGGTGCTGCCCACCGACACCAACTACAACTGGCTGCTCATCCGCATCCGGGCCGACTCCCTGGTGCCCTCCGGCAACCGCAACTCCACGGCGCGCGTGTACCAGCGCACGGTGAGGCGCTT
>CAZPAT010000290.1:0-1716 GCA_964584485.1 uncultured Bifidobacterium sp. | reverse complement strand
AGTCACACCACGGTGCGTAAGGAAACGACATCCACCGCACGCCTACCCGGTAATGACCACGACCTCGACAGCGTCGTCGCGGAGTACTGGGAACCGGTGCTGCAATGGATCCGCTCCACCGGACGCGTGCGGGGCGGGGAAGCAGAGGAAGTGCGGCAGGAGGTCTTCCTGCGCGTCACCCGCGAGATCCGCTCCGGAATGCAGTACCGCCTGCCCATCGGCGCGGCCATCTACCGCATCACCAACTGGACGCTGCAGGGCTACGTGGCGTCTGCCGCCGGGCGCCGCGAGCGTGAGCGCCCCGTGGGTGATACACCGGTGGATGAGCCGGTGGACCACGGCGCACAGGTGGCCATCGACCAGGTCGGGCAGGATGAGGCGGTGGAGGAACTCTTCAGGCGCCTCCACGGGCAGGAGAGCAGGCTCATGACGCTCCACTACCTGGAGGGGCTGGAGCTGTCCGAGGTCGCGGAGGCGATGGGCATCACGGCGAACAACGCGCACCAGATCCACCACCGTGCGAAGAAGCGCATCCACCAGTGGCTGGTGGAGGAGGCGACGTGAGCGACATCCACGCACTCGAGCAGGAGTTCCAGCGCGAGTACGCCGCAGGCCGTCACCCGGATGCCGCGGCGTTCCTGGAGCGCGTGCCCGAGGAGCAGCGCGAGGAGATGGGCCGGCGCATCCGTGAGGTGCTTGCCGAGGAGCCGCCACCCGACCCCGCGCCCGAGACCCTCCTGATGGTGCAGGCCATGCTGCGCGGCGAGCCGCCGCTGCTGCAGCTTCGCGCCTCCCGCGGCATGAGCCGCGACGAGGTGGTGTCGCAACTGCGCGATGAGCTCGACATCGAGCCCGCCAAGGAGCAGCGGGTGGCCGTGTACTACCACGAACTCGAGACCGGCCAGCTGCCCCTCGCCGGCATCCGCGATCGCGTTTTCGACGCCGTCGCCAAGGTGATGGGAGTCGCCCGTGCGTCGCTCATGCTGCAGGGCCCGGAGCGCTCGGCCGACGGAGCGGGACAGCCCGTGTTTGCCCGGGCCGAGCCCGGCGCGGAGGTGAGCCTGGACATGCTCGCCGCCACGCCCGGCGAGCGCGACGAGGTGGATGACCTCTTCACGGGCGGGCCGGGATGAACCCGCACGGGCGCCGGGAATCCGATCCGCGCGCCGAGACCCTGCTCGCGCGCTTCCACGCGCGGTTCGGGGGGCACATGGGCGACGGCGCCGTGCCGGTGGATGACGTGGCGGCCGACCTGCTCGGGCTCTTCGTGGTGGTGGCCGACGACATCGGCGTGTCGGGCCTGCTCGTTCCCCACACGCGGTACGTGTACCTCAACGGCGCGGAGGCGCGCGAGAGCGAGGGCCGGCGGCGCTTCACGCTGGCGCACGAGATCGGCCACTGGGTGTGCCAATGCGACGAGGGCCGCGCATCCGCGCCCGAGCCCATCATGTGCCGCCCATCCGACCTCTCGGCGAAGGTGGACACCGCGCTCGAGCGCGAGGCCAACAACTTCGCCGCATCCCTCCTCATGCCCGAGCAGGCAGTCCGCGACATCGCCGCGCGCGGAACGGATGTGGCCACGGCCGCCGAACTCTTCCTGGTGAGCGATATCGCAATGGAGTGGCGCTACTTCAACCTGGGCATCACCGACCGCCGCCCACGAACCCCGGGGACAGTCCCCGGGGGTAGGGACAGTCCCCGGGGGTAGGGACAGTC
>CAZPAT010000289.1:0-1729 GCA_964584485.1 uncultured Bifidobacterium sp. | reverse complement strand
TCATGCTGCGCCGCACCCCGTCGTCATTCGGATAGCCCACCCACACGGCGCACACGTACTTGGGCGTGTAGCCGACGAACCATGCGTCGGTGTAGTCGTCGGTCGTGCCCGTCTTGCCGGCCACCGCCCCGCCGATGTTGGCCGCGGTGCCGGTGCCGCCGGTCACGTTGTTGCGCAGGATGCGCGTGACCTCATAGGCCACCCCGTCGGGGAACACGCGGGTGCGCTTCGGCGTGGCCAGGTCCCCCTTGGGGATGCCCTCGCCCAGGTCGGTCATCGCGACCGGCTTCACGCGGTACCCGCCGTTGGCCAGCGGCGCGTAGGCCGCGGCCATCTCGAGTGGCGTCACCTCGCCGGATCCGAGCCCGATGGACGGCACCACCGGCAACGTGCTCTCCACGCCCATCCGCCGTGCCATGTTGACCACGCGGTCGGGCCCCACGTCGAGCGTCATCTGGATGTACACCGAGTTGTCCGACGACAGCGTGGCCTGCGCGATGGGCGTGGCCCCGCGGTAGGACTTGGAGTAGGTGGCCACCTCGATCGGTCCCCACTGGGGGTCATCGATGTCGATGGGCTTGCTGTCGTAGATGGTCGAGTACGGGTTGATGCCGTCGGCAATGGCGCGCGTGAGCACGAAGGTCTTGAAGGTGGAGCCGGGCTGGCGCCGCGCCTGGGCGGCGTAGTTGAACTGGCTGTCCTTGCCGTACTCGGTGCTGGTGGCCATGGCGCGGATGTACCCCGTGCGTGCATCCAGCAGCACGACGGCCACCGCGGGGTCACCGGGCTGCCCCAGGTTGCGGGCGATGGCCTGCTCGGCGGCGCGCTGCAGCTTCGGGTCGATGGTGGTGCGCACCTTCAGGCCGCCCTGCTGCACGCGCTCGTCGCCGTACTCGTCGATCAGCTCCTGTCGCACGTAGTCGAAGAAGTAGCCCTCCTTCTTGCGCTCGTACGTGCGGCCGCGCTTCAGCTGAAGGCCCGATGCCTTGGCCTCGTCGGCCTCGGCCTGCGTGATGTACCCCTGGCTGGCCATCTCCTGCAGCACGGTGTTGCGGCGCGCCCGCGCGTCATTGGGGTTCACGAACGGGTTGTAGGCGGACGGTGCCTGCGGCAGGCCGGCGAGGAGCGCCGCCTGCGGGAGGCTGATCGCCCACACGGGCTTGTCGAAGTAGGTGAGCGACGCCGCCTGTACCCCCACGGCGTTCTGCCCGTAGAACACGCCGTTCAGGTACTTGGCGAGGATCTGCTCCTTGGTGAAGCGCTTCTCCACTTCCTGCGCGAGATGGGCCTCCTTGATCTTCTGCGCGATGTCACGGGGCGCGTCGGGGTCGTACAGGTTCTTCACCAGCTGCATGGTGATGGTGCTGCCACCCTGCCGCAGCCCGTCGTTGCTCATCGCATTCCGCGCGGCCGCGCCCACCACGCGCACCCAGTCGACGCCGTCATGCTCGTAGAACCGCTTGTCCTCGATGGCGATGGTTGCCTCGCGCAGGGAGATGGGCATGCGCGACAGGGGCAGCTCGGTGCGGTTGGTGACGCCGGCGATGTACCCGAGCAGCTTGCCGTTGCGGTCATAGATCCGCGTGTTCTGGCCGAGTCCCACCGGCTTGAGGTCGTCGATCTCCGGGAGGTCGTTCACCACCCGCTGGTAGCCGGTGGCGAAGCCCACGCCCAGGACGGTGCCCAGCACGATCAGGGCCATCAGGATCACCCTGCCGGCGCCGATGCG
>CAZPAT010000288.1:0-1731 GCA_964584485.1 uncultured Bifidobacterium sp. | reverse complement strand
CGGTACCCGGATGCCGACCGCTTCACGGTGGTCGTCTCCATGCTGCGCACCTATGCCCTGATGATCCGCGAACTGGAGGCTGCCCTCCGGCCGCTGGGGCTGAACCTCTCGCGGTTCGAGGTACTACTGCTGCTCTCGTTCACCCGCGACGGGCAGTTGCCCATCATGCGGCTGCGCGACCTGCTGCTCATCCATGGCTCCAGCGCCACGTACCTGGTCGACCGCCTCGGTGAGGCCGGTCTCGTGGAGCGCCGCGGCGACCCGGCCGATCGGCGAGTGAGCGTGGTGTGCCTCACCGACCCGGGTCGCGAGGCGATGGAGGCCGGGGTGCAGGCGCTCCTCGGGATTGGCTTCGGTTCGGTCGGCGCCCTTGCTCCCACGGACCGCCGTGACCTCGCGCGCCTGCTGGCCGCCATGCGCACCGCCGTTCCGGCTGGTGCATAGAACCCGGCTCACGGGCAGGCGTCCACCGCGCATGGCAGATTTCCCCGCATGGGAAAATTCAAGGAATTCGTACCGGTTGTCGGAGCCCTCGTGGTCGTCGCGCTCTGCGCCCTCATCCCGCTGGGCGTCGGGCTCGGCGATGACGGGCTCGCGGACGTGAGGTCCAGCACCGCGGCGCTTGCCACCACCAACCTGGAGGGGCAGGGCCTGCAGGCGGCCGCACAGCAGGAGCAGGAGCAGCTCACCCAGGCCATCGTCGCGGCGGCGGACGCGGGCAAGACGCCCAAGGAGATCGCCAAGGCGGTCTTCGCCACCGGGGCCGGCACCCTGGTGCAGGCCGAGGTGCAGGCGCTGCAGGGCGTGCAGAGCATCATCGCCCAGGCCAAGTCGGCCGCGGGCAACGCTACGCCCTAGCGGGCGGACATCCCACCGGGATGTGCGACGGGGGCCCAGCGGGCCCCCGTCGCGTGCATCCCCCGATGTGCCCCGCTGCTACTGCCGCCGCGGCGGCTTGCCGTCGTGGTCGCACAGGTCGGAGTGCCAGCGCTCGAAGTGGTTGGCGTGCTGGCCGCTGTACGAGCCCTCGGGGTAGTACTTGTCGTAGAAGTCGGTGTCGATGTGCTGCACCTGCGTGGTGAGGCGCTGGAACATCGGGTCCATCGCCACGGGGAACCTGCCGTAGGTGTCGTAGGCGTACTGGCAGTACGCCTTCACCATCTCCACGGTCTCATCGTGCGGACGCGGAATCGCGCCCGTGAACGCCTCGTTCATCGACTCGGTCTTGTACGGCTTGCTTACGTCGACGTCCATGGCCCCCCACTTCAGCGCCATGAAGGCATCCACCGCCTCGTGCATGTCCTTGTAGTACGGCGGCACGAATGCCTCGTAATAGCCGTCACGGCCCACCGCGTAGGTGTTGCCGTCGTTGTCCTCGTTGAACCGGAAGCCCAGGCCCAGCACGTCGCCGCCGCCCATCACGAACTTGGGCAGGTACCCCGTGAAGGTCCAGCCGCCCAGGCCCAGGGCCTGCATGGCTACGTTCAGGTTCTGGCAGATGAAGGCCTGCTCCACGACCATCATCGAGAGCACGCGGTTCTCGAGTTCGATCATGCCCATCTTCACGTTCTCGTTGACGCGGCCCTCGTCCACCCACTTCTGTAGGCCGGCGGAGCGCCCGCCATGGCGCTCGTCCACGATGTTGAACGCGTACGAGCGGGCCAGGTAGATGAAGAGCACGTTGATGTACTCCATCGTCATGTTCGTGATGGGCACGAACAGCGTGGTACC
>CAZPAT010000287.1:0-1732 GCA_964584485.1 uncultured Bifidobacterium sp. | reverse complement strand
CGGTGGCGGGCACGCTGCAGGTGCAGGGGCGCGACCCGGGCGCGCGTGGCGTGGGCGTGTCGTACCTGTCGCAGTCGCACGAGCAGGGGTTCCTGCTGCCGATCCGCGCCCGGGACGTGGTGCGCATGGGCCGCTGGCCCGCGCGCGGGCTGACTGGCCGCCTGCGGGCGGATGACGACGCCCTGGTGGACGACGCCATGGCCGCCATGGGCATCCGCGACCTGGCGGACATGCCCCTGGGCACGCTCTCCGGCGGCCAGTGCCAGCGCGTTCACCTGGCGCAGGCCGTGTGCCGGGATGCCGGGCTGCTGCTGCTGGACGAGCCCACCGCCGGGCTGGATGCCGCCAGCCGCGAGCGCTACCTGACCCTCATGGACGCCCAGCGCGACCGCGGCGCCGCCATCGTCACGGCCACGCACGACGTGCGCGAGGCCCGCCGCGCGGACCTCGTGCTCATCGTTGCCGAGCGCGTGGTGGCCTGCGGGCCACCCGATCAGGCCCTCACGGCGGCGTCGCTCGCCGATGCCTTCGGCGTGGTGATCGACGACGGCGGTGCCACGGTGATTGACCCGCACCACGGCCACGAGCATCACCATGGACCGGGCGTTCCCCATGTGCATGGGCATGCACCCGGCCATGATCACGGTCCGGGCGGGCATGGTCATTCCCATGGGCACTGACACGGCATCCACGCCGCCGGCCCGATCCCGCCTGCACAGGGTGGGGCTCATCGTGGCCACCCTCCTGCTGGCCGTGGTACTGCCGGCGGTGATCGCCGGCGCCGTGGCCGGATCCGCGGCCGTGACCGCCACGCTGCTCGGGACCGGGGGCGCCCTGGCCGGGGCATCCCGGTCGGGGTGGTCGCGGGCGCTGCGCGTGATCCCGCTGGTGATGGTGGCGACGGCAGTGGCGTCGTGGGCGGGCATCGGCTGGACCTGGGTGGCCGTCCTCGCCGTGATGGGTGCGATCGGGGGCGCGGGCTATGCGGCCGGGTATCTCCCCGCGGTGCTGTACGGCGCGCTGGCCCCCGAGGTGGTCCCGCAGGCCGCCTCGCTGCGCGACGCGATGCTGGTCGCGCTGTTCGCCGGGGCAGGTGGCGTGATCGGCGTGCTGCTCGGGCGGCGCCTCGGAGCCCCTCCCGCCACGCGTGTACCCGCGGTACCGCGCCGCATCGCCGTGCACGTGGTGGCAGGTGCGTCCACCGCCATCGGCCTGGGTGGCGCGGCAGCCCTCGCGGTGGCTACCGGCATCCCGCACGGCTACTGGATACCGCTGACGGTGTCGGTGGTGGCTCCCGCGCTCGCGCGGGGCGACACCCGCCACGGTCGCCAGCGGCTCCTCGGCAACATCGGTGGTCTTGCCCTGACCATTCCGCTGTCGCTGGTGCCCATGCCGGCGTGGGGTTTCTACGTGGCCTCGTTCGCGCTGTTCACCGCGGCGTTCTCCGTGATGTCGCGCAACTACGGCTGGTACGCGCTGCTCGAGTCCGCGGCCGTGGTGTTCCTGGTATCAGGGGGGCAGCAGGTGGCGGAGATCGGCGAGGTCCGCGCGGGCGCCACGGTGATCGGGTTCATTCTGGTCGCGGCCACCGCAGGGGGTGCGGCGTGGCTGCTGCGCCGCATGCCCCGGGTCACCTCACCGGCGGTGTCCTCGGGCCCCTAGGGACGCGCGCAGCGGGCGCACCGCCCGTGCAGGGTGATGTCGTGCGCCTCCACGTCGAACCGCAGCCGGT
>CAZPAT010000286.1:0-1735 GCA_964584485.1 uncultured Bifidobacterium sp. | reverse complement strand
CCTTGTCGAGGATCTCCTGCGCGGAGAGGGTCTCCACGCCGTTGGCCGGGCCGAGCGCGGCGGTGTCCACCGCGGCGGTGGATGCCGCGGCCCCGCCGCCCGAGTCCGACCCGCAGCCGGCCAGCACCCCGCCACCGGCCACCAGGGCCAGCGCCGCTGCCGTTGCGGCCATCCTGCGCTTCATCGTGCGTTCCATTGTGCTCGTGTCCTCCTGGTGGTCGTGTGGGGGGTCAGGCCCGCGGGTTTCCCCAGTGATCGTCATGTACCAGCGTCCGCCACGGGCGCCTCTTGGCGGCCATGGCCGGCGGGAGACCCACGGGGAATTCCGTGGGGTACCCCAGCGGTGTGATGACGGGGATCTCGAACTCATCGGGGATGTCGAGGAGCGCGCGGAACTCGTCCTCCGCGTACCAGTGGAAGACAGTGGGCACCGTGCCCAGGCCGCGCGCCCGTGCTGCCACGAACAGGTTCTCCATGGCGAAGCCCACCGACACCAGGTCGGCCACGCGCTCCCACTCGGCCTGGTCGTCAGGGAACGCGTGCCGGGGCACGACCATGCCGACGATCCACACCGGCACGTCGCGGTAGTTGCCGAGCACCTGCTCGGCGTAGCCGCGCGCCCACTCGGCGTGCTCGTCGGGGCTCACGTCCGGCGCCGGGGGGCGGACGGTCTCGAAGTACTTGGCGCCCCCGCGGATGACGATCTCGGCGACGGCCTTCCGCAGGTCCGGCTCGCGCACGACGATAAGGCTCCATGCCTGCGCCATGCCGCCGGTGGGGGCGAGCAGCGCAAGGCGCAGGATGGCGTCGATGTCGGCGTCGGGGACCGGCTGGTCGGTGTACGACCGGACGCTTCGCCTCAGGCGGATCGCCTCATCGGCATCCATCATGACCTCCCAGGTAGGCGGGGACCGATCGCCCCGGCACGCGGGATTGTGTCAGGCCGTGGCCCCGACTGCTTGCTGCGATGCGGGCGCGAGCGCCTTGCGGATGCGGTCCTGCAGGCGTGCCTCGAGCGTGGCCCGGGCGGCCTCGGGGCCGCCATCGGTCACTTTGCACCAGAGCTTGAGGGGCTTCGACCTCAACCCCAGTCCCTCGCCGAGGCCCTTGACCACCTCGGACTCGAGGCCCCGGTGGGCCCCCTTCGGTACCTCGAGGGTGACCTTCTCGCCACCGTCGAGGCCGGTCCACGTGGCCTTCTTCAGGAGATGGGCCACGATTGCCCCATCGGCGTCCACCGACCCCCGCTTGGTGCGGGCGCCCTTGCTGCCGCGGCCGCCGGTCACCGGCTCGAGGCCCGCGGCCTCGGGATCGGCCCGGTCGGCCTCGATCCTCGCCTTCGCCTCCTCCACCGTCACGTCGCGCTCGGAGCCGCGCGGGCGCTTCCAGATCACGTATCCGCAGCCGCGGTTACGCGGGCTCTTCCACGAGTTGCAGCCGTAGGTCTTCGGCCGCTCCACGATGGTGCCGCCGCACCCCGGCACCGGGCACTCGGCCACGGGCTCGCGCGGCGGGGTTGCGTTGGTCTCGCCGCGCGCCACCATGCCACGGGCTTCCTCGAGCGACACCTCGCCCCTGCGGCCGCGGACGCGCTTCCAGATGACGTAACCGCACCCGGTCTCCGTCTTGCTCTTCCACGAGGTGCAGCCATATGAGCGCCCGCGCTCGACGATCTCGCCGTCGCAGCCGTCGGTGGGGCACGGGCCCAGCACCTCGCGCTCGCCCTGCAGGTCCT
>CAZPAT010000285.1:0-1759 GCA_964584485.1 uncultured Bifidobacterium sp. | reverse complement strand
GGCCGCGCGTGGAGTGCCGCTCGTCGCGCAGGGCCTGGTACGACGGGCACATCACCGCGTCTGCGCGACGGCACTGCCCATTGCCGTTGCAGGCCTCGACAGCGCGCTGCAGCCCACCCGTCGTGGTGAACGCGACGCTGGTCGCGATTTCGTGCAGCGGCGGCGATGCGCCGATCCGCAGGCCCTCATCCAGCGACTCGGGGCGCGCGATGATGCCCGGGTTGAGGATCCCTGCCGGATCCAGCGCGTCCTTCACCGCCTCGAAGCGCCGGATGAGATCGCCCCCATACATGCGCGGCAGCAACTCTCCCCGCAGTCGTCCGTCACCGTGCTCGCCCGACAGCGATCCACCGTGGGCCGCGACGATGTCGGCCATGCCCTCGGCGACGCGCCGCACGCGCGCCACGGCGCCGGGCGCCCGCAGGTCCACCATCGGGCGGATGTGCAGGCAGCCCACCGATGCGTGCCCATACCAGATGGCATCGGCCAGGCCCTCCCCGGCAAGCAGGCGCCGCACCTCGCGCGCGAACGCCGCGAGCCGGTCCGGGGGCACGGCGGGGTCCTCGATGAACGGTATGGGCTTCGCATCGCCCTCGGCACGGAGCGCGCGTGCGATGCCGGTGCGGCGGATGGCCCACACCGCCGCCTGCTGCCCCGGGTCGTCCACCACTGTGGCGCCCGCCAGCATTCGTGCTCGCTCGCGCGCCTCACCGTGCCCGCCCGAGTACTCCACCACCAGCATGGCCGGGGCACGCCCCACGATGCCGAGCAGGGCCCGCTCCGCCGGCTGGCGGTTCGCCGGATCCACGAGGTCCGCATCCATGAGCTCTACGGCCGACGGCCCCGTGGCAAGCAGCCCGGGCACGGCCTCGAGCGCATCGTCCACGGAGCGGAACGGCAGGATCGCCAGCGCCCGCTCCGCCGGCACGCGGACCAGGCGGATGGTGGCGCCGCGGAGGACCGCGAGGGTTCCCTCGCTGCCCGACAGGAAGGCCGGCCAGTCGGGCTCGCCACCGGCAAGGCGATCGAGCGCATACCCGGATACCCGGCGCATGAGCGCCGGGTATCCCTCATCGGTGGCAAGCGCGCGCGCGGCCTCGAGCGCCGCGGGCGCGGGGGCGCCCCTGCGTACCGCCGCGCGCGTGCCATCGGCGAGCACGATGTCGAGCTCGACGAGGTTGTCGGCGGTCATCCCGTGCACGACGGACCGCGCGCCCGCGGAGTTGTTGCCGATCATGCCGCCGAGCGTGGCGCGGCTCGCGGTGGCCACATCGGGGCCGAACATCAGGCCATGCGCTGCCGCCGCGCGGTTCAGGTCGTCCAGCACCGCCCCGGGCCCCACGCGCGCGGTCATGGACGCGGCGTCCACCTCGATGCCGCGCAGGCGCGAGCAGTCCACCACCAGCCCGGTGCCCACCGACTGCCCGGCCAGGCTGGTGCCCGCGCCCCGCATGGTCAGGGGAACCCCGTGACGCGCGCATGCATCCACCGCGAGGTCGAGATCGTCTGCGTGCCCGGCCAGCAACGCCCCCACGGGGACCCGGCGGTAGAGGCTCGCATCCACCGCGTAGAGCTCGCGCGTGGGGCGGTCACCGCGCACCGTGCCGTGCGCCTCGCGCGCGATGTCGAGCAGCACGTGATGGGTCGGATCCACGTCCCCGATCCTATGCCGGGCGCATCACCGAAGTCGCGCTTGCGAGGCGCCGCTCGCATGCTATGTTCCCCCGGCTCGAAAGAGCGAGGGCCTCTTCACGCGCGG
>CAZPAT010000284.1:0-1768 GCA_964584485.1 uncultured Bifidobacterium sp. | reverse complement strand
TCAGGCGGGCGCGGCAGGCTAGTATCCACCGATGGGCCCACATGGGTCCCATCCACGTACCCGACCCCGGGCGCGCGGATCCGGGGGGCGGTGGCCGGTGCATCCGGCTCCCCCCGAATGCGTCCGGGCTGCACTGCCAACCAGAACAAGGAGACGTGACGCGTGTCCGTCGTCACCATGAAGCAGCTCCTGGAGTCCGGAGTCCACTTCGGTCACCAGACCCGCCGGTGGAACCCGAAGATGAAGCGGTTCATCTTCGGCGAGCGCGGCGGCATCTACATCATCGACCTCCAGCAGACGCTCGACCTGCTGGAGAAGGCCCACCACTTCTCGCGGAACGTCGCCGAACGCGGCGGCACCGTGATGTTCGTGGGCACGAAGAAGCAGTGCCAGGACTCCGTGCGCGAGCAGGCGATCCGCGCGGGCATGCCCTACGTGTCGCACCGCTGGCTCGGCGGACTGCTGACGAACTGGTCCACCATCAGCCAGCGCATCCGTCGGCTACACGAGCTGCGCGCCCAGAAGTCGGGTGGGCAGCTGGAGTTGCTGCCCACGCGCGAGCGCCTCGCTGCCGAGGCCGAGCTGATCAAGCTGGAGGCCAATCTGGGCGGCGTGGCGGAGATGCAGCGTCGTCCCGACGCAGTGGTGATCGTCGACCTCAAGAAGGAGGCCATCGGGGTCCGCGAGGCGAATCGCCTCGGCATCCCGGTGATCGGCCTCGTCGACACGAACTGCGACCCGGACGAGGCGAACTACGTCATTCCCGGTAACGACGACGCCATCCGCTCGTGCTCCCTCGTCCTGTCGGTGATCGCCGATGGCATCCGTGAGGGCAAGGGCCTCGACCCGCAGGGTGGGTACGAGGAGGCGCGTGCCGCCGCCGCGGCCGCGCAGGCCGCCGGCGACCCGGATGCGGCCCGTGCCGCCCGTGCTGCCGGTCGCGCACCTGCGCCTGCGGCCGACGAGGTTGCTGCCGTCGAGCAGGCCGACGCCGCGGTGGCGATGGCGGCTGGCGAGGTGGTCCAGGAGGCCGAGGCCGGGCTGGCCGCAGAGGCCGCCCTCGACGAGGCCGCCGCCGAACTGGCCGCCGATGCCGTCGCCGGGGAGTCCGCGACCGCTGAGGCGGCCACGACCCAGGAGGAGTCCGCGTGAGCACCGCACAGATCCCCGCCGCGCTGGTGAAGGAGCTGCGGGAGAAGACCGGCGCCGGGATGATGGACTGCAAGAGGGCGCTGTCGGAGACCGGCGGCGACCTGGAGGAGGCGACCACCCTGCTGCGCAAGCAGGGCCTGGCAGCCGCCGCCAAGCGCTCCGGTCGCGACGCCAACGAGGGCACCATCTCGAGCTACATCCACCAGGGTGGGCAGCTCGGAGTGATCGTCGAGGTCAACTGCGAGACGGACTTCGTCGCGCGCACGGATCGGTTCCAGGAGTTCGCGCGGGATGTGGCCCTGAACGTGGCGGCGATGAAGCCGCAGTTCGTGTCCGCGGCCGATGTCCCCGAGGACTATCTGGCACGTGAACGCGAGGTGTATGCCGATCAGGCGAAGGACAAGCCCGAGAACGCCCGCGAGAAGATCGTCGAGGGCAAGCTGAAGAAGCACCTCTCGGAGATCTGCCTGCTCGACCAGCCCTTCTTCCGGGACGCCACCGAGAAGAAGCAGCGCACGATGGAGGAACTGCGCGCCGAGGTCTCGTCCGAGCTCGGGGAGAACATCACCATCCGGCGGTTCACGGTCTATCAGCTTGGCGAGTAGCGACCAGCCCG
>CAZPAT010000283.1:0-1814 GCA_964584485.1 uncultured Bifidobacterium sp. | reverse complement strand
AGGATGCGCGCGACATGGGCGAGAAGATGATGCTGCAGCGCAAGCTGAATGCCGCCGCCGAGGAACTGGGGCACGCGGTGTACCGCCAGCGCGAGGGCATGACCGGCCTGGACGGCGAGATCGAGCGGCTGGTGGGCGAGATGAAGGCCCTCCACGCCGAGATCAACGCCATTCCCTCCTAGCGTGCGCAATCGGTGACCATCGTCGCGTGGCTCATCGCCGCGGTCGCCGTGGTGGTCGCCATCGTCGCCCTCGTGGGTCGGCGCCCGGTCCGGGTCGCGCCTCCGCACGAGCCGGTGCCCGTACCGGAGGACCACACGGACACGGAATCGCGCCTGGCGGCCGCCATCGAGGCCCTGCCCGGCACGATGGTGATCGTGGACGGTGACGGCGAGGTGCTGCAGGCCAACCCCGCCGCGCTCCGCGAGTTGCCGTTCCTGCGCACCGGCGTGGGCGTTCTCGAGGCCTTCGGTGACCACATGCTCGCGGCGCGCGTACGCGACGCCCTGGCGTCCGGCCGGGATGACGAGTTCGAGGTCAAGCTCTTCGTGGAGGGCCGCCGCACGTTCCGCGTGCAGGTGTCCCCGTTCGCCGCGGAGGGCGCCCGCGGTGCCGTGCTGGTGCTGCGTGATGCCACCCAGGCCGTGGCGTACCAGGACCTCCGCTCGCAGTTCGTCGCGAACGTGTCGCACGAGCTCCGCACGCCCCTCACGGGCCTTCGCGGGATGCTCGAGGCCCTGGAGGATCCCGAGATGCCGGCGGGCATGCGCGATGACTTCGTCCGGCGCTCGCGGCTCGAGACCGAGCGGCTGGAGGCGCTGATCGATGACATCCTGTTCCTGTCCGAGCTCGAGGCGGCCCAGGGGATCCCCTCGGGTGAGCGCAGCGACATGGGCGCCGTGGCGCGCGAGGTGGCAGCGGAACTGGAGGGCGAGGCCGGGGAGCAGGGCGTCACCGTCGCCCTGGACGTGTCGGGTGGCGCGGTGACCGCGCTCACCGATCGCATGGCCCATACGGTCGTGCGCAACCTCCTGGAGAATGCGGTGCGCTACGCGGGGCCGGGGGCCACGGCGACGCTGCGCGTGCATCCCGCGGGGCGCGAGGTGCTGGTGGAGGTGCAGGACGACGGCCTGGGGATCCCGGAGAAGGACGTCCCGCATGTGTTCGAGCGCTTCTACCGGGCGGATCCGTCGCGGTCGCGGCGGCTTGGGGGCACCGGCCTCGGCCTCTCCATCGTCAAGCACATCGCCGAGCGGCTGGGGGGTTCGGCGTCCATCACGTCCCGCGAGGGGTTCGGCACCATCGTATCGGTGCGGATACCGGCCGCCGGAACGCCGGTGACCGACGTCCCCGGTGATGCCGGGACGGGCTCGGGCGCCCGCCCGCGTTGGTAACGTCGCGCGCCGTGACGATCCCACTGATGGACATCCGGGCGCAGTACGCGCCGCTCCGGGGCGAGCTTGACGCGGCGCTTGCCGACATCCTCGACACGGGCGCCTTCATCCTCGGGCCGCGCGTGCGCGCGGTCGAGGAGGCGGTCTCCCAGCGGCTTGACAACCGCCCGTGCGTGGGGGTGGGCAACGGCACCGACGCCCTGGTCATCGCCCTGCAGGCCCTCGGCGTCGGGCCGGGGGACGAGGTCATCACCACCCCGTACACGTTCTACGCCACGGCCGAGGCCATCGCGCGCCACGGCGCCACCCCGGTGTTCGTCGATATCGAGCCCGTCGGTGCGTGCATCGACCCCGACCTGATCGAAGAGCGGGTGACCGATCGCACGAAGGCGATCATCCCGGTGCATATCTTCGGCCATG
>CAZPAT010000282.1:0-1829 GCA_964584485.1 uncultured Bifidobacterium sp. | reverse complement strand
CGCGACGGCTTCTCCTCGTCGATCACCTTGATGGTCATGGCCGCCAGCCCGTAGAGGGCGTTGGTGGGCATGCCGTCCGCGCGCGCGATGCTCTCGGGGAGCGCGAAGAACGCCCGGAAGGCGAGGCTGTAGCCATCGATGAGCAGGATCTCACCGGCGGGATTGATGGCATCCGTGCTCACGCGGGCGAGTGTATCCGGCAGGTGTCGGGTCCACGGCGGTGAATGCCCGAGCGGCGGGTATCCTTCCGCCCTTCATCGACGTGGAGGACCTCGTGGCAGTCACGCCAAGCGCGCAGTTCAGCGTCACCCTCAGGCTCGAGCTCGAGGCCGGCCGCCCCGGCCTCGCGGCCGAGGTGGCGACGGCCATCAGCGACCAGGGGGCGTCCATCTCCTCCATGGAGGTCGTGGAGGCCGATCACCGCCGCGTGGTACGCGAGGTCGTCGTGGATGCCACGAGCGTGGAGAACGAGGACGAGGTGGTGGCCGCCGTCGGCGCGCTGGACGGCGTCACCGTCGTCTCGGCCGAGGACCGCACCTTCCGCCTGCACCACGGCGGCAAGATCGAGATGGTGCCGCGGGCCCCGCTCGCCACGCGAGAGGACCTGTCAGTGGCCTACATGCCCGGCGTGGCATCCGTGGCCCGGCGCATCGCCGAGGACCCCGAGGCCGCGTTCGACTACACGCTCAAGCGCAACATGGTCGCCGTGATCACCAACGGCACCGCCGTGCTCGGCCTGGGTGACATCGGCGCCGCAGCCGGGATGCCCGTGATGGAGGGCAAGGCGCTCCTGTTCAAGGAGTTCGCCGACGTGGACTCGTACGCCGTGTGCGTCGACACCCACGACGCCGCCGAACTGATCGCCGTCTGCGAGGCAATCGCCCCGGCGTTCGGGGGCATCAACCTCGAGGACATCGCGGCGCCCGTCTGCTTCGAGGTCGAGGACACCCTGAAGGAGCGCCTGGACATCCCGGTGTTCCATGACGACCAGCACGGCACCGCGGTCGTGCTGCTGGCCGCGCTCATCAACGCCTGCAAGATCACCGGGCAGTCGATGGCCGACCTGAAGGTCGTGGTGAACGGCATCGGTGCGTCCGGCGTCGCCTGCTCGAAGATCCTCATGAACGCCGGGGTGGAGAACATCATCGGATGCGACACCCGCGGCGCGATCTACCGGGGCCGCACGGAGAACATGAATTTCATGAAGGACTGGTACGCCGAGAACACGAATCCCGATGGCGTGCGCGGCGACCTGAGCGAGGCCGTACGGGGCGCCGACATGTTCGTGGGCCTCTCCGGTCCGGGCACGTTCTCGGTGGAGCAGCTGCAGAGCATGGCGAAGGACCCCATCGTGTTCGCGATGGCGAACCCCACGCCCGAGATCATGCCCGAGGTGGCCGCGCCCTACGTGCGCGTGATGGCGACCGGGCGCTCGGACTACCCCAACCAGATCAACAACGTGCTGGCCTTCCCCGGGCTCTTCCGCGGTGCGCTGGATGTGCGCGCCCGCCAGATCAGCGAGGGCATGAAGGTGGCCGCCGCGCAGGCGATCGCCGACGTCATCACCGACGACGAGCTGCACGAGGACTACATCATCCCCAGTTGCTTCAACCCCGAGGTCGCGCCCGCCGTGGCCGCCGCCACGCGCCGCGTGGCGATCGAGGAGGGCCTCGCCCGGATCACCCCGGAGGACTGACCACCCGGGGCCGCCGGGGACGTGGCGGAACGGCAGACGCGGCGGACTCAAACTCCGCTCTGGGCAACCAGGTGTGGGTTCGACTCCCACCGTCCCCATGATGTCCGGGTAGCCTCGCGCCATGCGCGCAGTC
>CAZPAT010000281.1:0-1841 GCA_964584485.1 uncultured Bifidobacterium sp. | reverse complement strand
GAACGGGTTGGTGCCGCACCTGCAACGTCCCGGTAAAGGGTCGGTTCAGACCGCGAACGGGCGGGTCACGCCTCGGTGGCGGGCGCGCGGCTCATGAGCGACCGCAGGCACTCCTCGGGTGAGCGGCCCTCGAAGGCCGCGGCGGCCACCTGCTCGGATATCGGAAGCTCCACCCCTGCGGCCGAGGCGCGCACGAGGAGGGCGCGCACGGTGGCAAGCCCCTCCACGACCTGGCCGATGTCGCGCTCGACCGCATCGGCCGGCAGCCCGCGCGCGATCATCTCCCCGGCGCGCCTGTTGCGGCTGTGGCGGCTGGTGCAGGTGGCGATCAGGTCGCCCATCCCGGCGAGGCCGCGGAACGTGGAGTCCCGCGCGCCCGCGGAGGCGCCCAGGCGGCTCATCTCCGCCAGGCCACGGGTGATGAGGGCGGCCTTTGCGTTGTCGCCGAAGCCCAGGCCATCCGACATGCCGGCCGCGAGGGCGATGACGTTCTTGGCGGCGCCGCACAACTCGACGCCCACCAGGTCGTCGTTCACGTAGATGCGGAACACCGGTCCCGATACGGCCTCCTGCACCCGTGCCGCGAGGCCGGGGTGCCCGCTCACCACCGCGGCCGCCGGCTGGCCCACCGCAATCTCCTCGGCATGGTTCGGCCCCGACAGCACTGCAAATGGCGTCCCGGGTGGCAGCGCACCGGCCCAGGCCTCGGAGAGCACGCGCCCCGTGCCGGGCTCGAGGCCCTTGGTGAGCGACAGGACGCCCGCACCCGCGGGCAGGCGCGGGGCGAGGGCCGCCGCGACCTGCGCCACCGCCCGGCTGGGGATGGCCGCGACCACGATCGACGCCGCATCCAGCGCGGCCGGGTCATCGACGTGCGTCACCACGACCTCGTCGGGCAGGGCGACGTCGCCCAGGTGGATGCGGTCATGACGGGTGCCGCGCAGCACCGCGGCCTGCTCGGCCGTGCGGCAGGCAAGCGACACGCGCGCGCCCGCGAGGGCCGCGACCCGGGCGAACGTGCACCCCCACGCCCCCGCACCGATCACGACCACGTCGCTCACCTGCGGCTCCTCACCTCGATGTCCACGGGCACTCCCGCCAGGTCGAACCGGTCACGAATGCGGTTCTCCAGCCAGAAGCCGTAGTCGCGGGTCATGAGCGAGCGATCGTTGACCTCCAGGCGGAACACCGGCGGCCCCACCCCGGTCTGCACCAGGAACCGCATCGACAGCCGGCGCTTGCCCTTGCGCGGGCCCGGCCGCTCGTCGGCGAGGTCGCGCAGCGTGGTGTTGAGGTCGCGGGTGGACAACCGGGTGTGGCTCTTCTCGTAGAGGCGCAGCGCCGCAGGGATGAGGCGATCGAGGCCCTCCCCTGTCTCCGCCGAGCACGCCACGATGGGCGGGTGCTGGCGGCTCTTGCGCCGCACGCGGCCCGCGAGGTCGGCCAGGTCGGGCTGCGCCAGGTCCCACTTGTTCAGGGCCAGCAGGGTGGCACAGTGGTTCTGCGCCGCAAGGTCGCATGCCGCCAGGTCAGCCTCCGTGATCCCCTCGGTGGCGTCGGCCACCACGATCGCCACGTCCGAGCGCTCGGCGGCCTCCAGGGCACGCTGCTGGCTGTACACCTCCACGCGCTCGCGCATCCGGCCGCGCCGCCTGAGGCCCGCCGTGTCGATGAGCACGATCTCGCGGCCATCCCACTCGATGATGGTGTCCACCGGATCGCGCGTGGTGCCGGGCATGTCCTGGACGATCATGCGCTCCTCGCCCAGGAGCGCGTTGAGGATCGAGCTCTTGCCGACGTTGGGCCGTCCCATGATGCAGAACGCCGGCAGGCGGTCCAGG
>CAZPAT010000280.1:0-1841 GCA_964584485.1 uncultured Bifidobacterium sp. | reverse complement strand
AGGGCATGGGCGACGGCCCGCGGGATGTCCATGAAGCCGATGCTCCCGGCGAGGAAGGCCGCGACGGCCTCCTCATTGGCGCCGTTCAGGATCGCCGGCGCGGTCCCGCCTGCCACGCCGGCCTCGCGGGCAAGGCGCAGGCAGGGGAAGGCCTCCTCATCGGGCTCCTCGAACGAGAGGGTCAGCCCCGCCAGGTCCATGGGTACGCGGGCCGGCGGCGGGGCGGGCCAGCGCAGCGCGTGGCCGATTGGCACGCGCATGTCAGGAGGCCCCATGTGCGGGAGGATGCTGCCGTCCTCAAGGCGCACCATCGCATGGATGGTGGACTGGGGATGCACGACCACCTCGATCTCCTCGTAGGCGAGGTCGAACAGGTGGTGCGCCTCGATGACCTCGAGGCCCTTGTTCATCATCGTGGCGGAGTCGATGGTGATCTTCGCGCCCATGTCCCATGTGGGGTGCGCCAGCGCATCGCCGGGAAGCACGCCCTCCATGTCCTCGGCGGTGCGCCCCCGGAATGGCCCCCCGGAGGCCGTGAGGATGCAGCGGTGCACGCGCTCCCGCGGAACCCCTTCGAGCAGCTGGAACAGTGCCGAATGCTCACTGTCCACCGGCACGAGCCGGGCGCCCGACACCTCCCGGGCCGCCCGGACCAGGTCGCCCCCGGCCACGAGGGACTCCTTGTTGGCGAGGGCGACGGGGATGCCGCGCTCGATCGCCGCGAGGGTCGGTCGCAGGCCGGCCACGCCCACCAGGGCGTTCAGGACGATGTCCGGCCCGGCCTCATCCATCAGGCGGCCGAGATCAGCGTCATACGGGACCGACCCCCCGCCGGCAGCGGCGGAGGTGTGCGCCACGCCGCGCGCCGTTGCCTGTGCACGCATCTCGCCCACGCGCGTGCCGCATGCAAGCCCCACGCACTGCAGGTCGGGCGCGTCGTCCACGACGTCGAGGGCCTGCACGCCGATCGACCCCGTGGAGCCCAGGATGAGGACGCGCGTCACGCGGACGACGGTATCACCGCTCACGGCGGCGGACGCCCGCCGCGGGCGCCGCGGACCGGCTCAGCGAGGCAGGTCCTGCGCGGTCTCGCAGAACGCCGCGACGAGCCGGGCGCTCGCCTCCAGGTCCCCCGGGTCACAGGTCTCCACCACCTGGTGCACGTAGCGGGTGGGGATCGACACGCAACCGGCCAGGGCGCCATCGCCTGCCAGCTGCAGTTCGCGGGTATCGGTGCCGCCCCGCGTCATGATCTCCAGCTGGTGGGGGATGTCGCGGGCGTCCGCGACCCGCTCGAGATGGTCCACCATGGCGCGCGGAACGATCACGCCGGAGTCATAGGCCTTGATCGCGGCACCGCCACCCAAGGTCGTCACCCGCTGATGCGGCTTTGCACCGGGGCCGTCGTTGGCCAGCGTGATGTCGATGGCCAGCCCGATGTCGGGGCGGATCCGCTGCGCGGCCACCCGCGCACCGCGGAGGCCCACCTCCTCCTGCGTGGTGGCCACGGCCACCACCTCGCACTCGTGCTGGCCGAGTGCGCGGAGCGCACGGATCATCACGTACACCCCCGCGCGGTTGTCGAGGCTCTTGCAGGTGATGAGGTTGCCCAGCCGGGCCAGCGTGCGCTCGCGGGTGACCGGATCGCCCTTCCGCACGATGTCCCGCACCTCATCCGCCGGAAGGCCCACGTCGATGTAGTGGTCATCCGGCTTCGGGAGCTGCTTCCGCTCCTCGTCGCTCATGATGTGAATCGGCTTGGCCCCCATCACGCCCAGCAGGTCGCGCGTGCCGTGCACGATCACGCGCTGCGCGATCTTGGTCTTCGGGTCGAAGCCGCC
>CAZPAT010000279.1:0-1845 GCA_964584485.1 uncultured Bifidobacterium sp. | reverse complement strand
GCCGGGGATGGCGCGGTGGCCATCCGCTACGGCGCCGGGACGACGCCGGCCGAGGTGGCCGACCAACTGCTCGCCGTGGCGGAACGCGCAGATGAGGTGCATGCCGTGCACCTGGTGCCCGGGGCCGATGCACCCGATCGACCGGGATCCTGGGGCACCGAGGACCTGCTCGTGACCGCCGTGGCGCGGCGCGTTCTCCCGGACATGCCGATCCGGCCGGACTGGCGTGCCCTCGGGGCCGGCGCATGCCAGGTGGCGGTCGCCTTCGGCGCGGACGAGTGGGTGATCCCGACGGACGACCCGTCCGATCCGGACCACCTCGCGGAGGCCGTGGGCGCGCGGGCGGTGGCCCGATGAGCGACCTGCGCGTGGGACGGATCAGCGCCCTCAACATGTTCCCCGTCTATCACCACCTCGAGGCGACGGGGCTACCCGGCGTGCGATTCACGGATGGGCTGCCCGCGGCGCTGAACGCCGGGCTGGTCGAGGGGCACCTTGACGTATCCGCAGTATCGAGCATCGCCTATGCCCGTGCCGCAGACCGCCTGCGCCTGCTGCCGGTCGGCTGCATCGCCTGCGACGGGGCGGTCGACTCCATCCGACTTTTCTCAAACGCCCCCATCGATCAGGTCCGGCGCGTGGCCGTGACGCCCCACAGCGCCAGCAGCGTCACCCTCCTCCGGGTGCTGCTGGGGCCACACGTCCCGTTCCGGGTGCTCGACGATGACTCCAGTGCCGGGCAGGCGCTCGCGTCGGGCGAGGCGGTGCTGCTCATCGCGGATGCCGCGCTCCAAGCTCACCGCGGCGGAATGGCGCGCCATTCGACCGACCTCGGCGAGATGTGGCGGGCACGCACGGGCCTGCCGATGGTGTTCGCGGTGTGGGCCGTGCGCGACGACACGCTGCGCGACCGGCCGCACGAGGTGGCGGCCCTCGGCGACGCCATCGCCGCCGCTCCCGCGGCCTTCGCCGCCGACCCGGCGCGGGTCGTACACGCCGCCGCCCGGCGCTTCCCGTTCGACGAGGCCTTCATCGCGGGCTACCTGCGGGGGTTGCGCTACGGGTTCGGTCCCGATGAGCGGGCGGGGCTCGAGCGCTTCCTCGGGATGGCACGGCGGGCGGGCGAGCTCCATCACGACCGCGCCATGGAGGCGCTGGCCGCATGAGCACCGTCACGCCCACCCGCCACCTGGAGGTCATCGAGCGGCTGGATGCCGGCGAGCGGCTTGACGACGACGGGGCGCGTGCCCTCATCGCCTCGCGCGACGTCGTGGCAGTCGCCGCCGCGGCCCGTCGTGCCCGCGACCGCGTGACCGACCCGGGCGAGGTCACGTTCATCGTGGACCGCAACGTCAACTACACCAACTTCTGCGTCACCGACTGCGACTTCTGCGCCTTCTACCGGCACCCGCGCGACCCGGGCGGGTACATCCTGAGCAAGCCGGTCATCTTCCGGAAGATCGAGGAGACGCTCGACCTCGGCGGCACAGCGCTGCTGCTGCAGGGCGGCCACCACCCGAACCTGCGCATCGAGTGGTACGAGGACCTCTTCCACGACATCAAGCGGCGCTACCCCATCCACCTGCACGCGCTGTCGCCCAGCGAGGTGCTGCACATCGCGCAGTACTCGCGACTTGACCTGGGCGAGGTGCTCGACCGGCTCATCGCCGCGGGGCTCGATTCCATCCCCGGCGGCGGCGCCGAGATCCTGGTGGACCGCGTGCGCGATGTGATCGCGCCACGCAAGACCACCACCGCGGAATGGCTGGGCGTCATGCGCGAGGCCCACCTGCGCGGGCTCTCCACCAGCGCCACCATGATGTACGGGACCGTCGATTCGGTGGA
>CAZPAT010000278.1:0-1848 GCA_964584485.1 uncultured Bifidobacterium sp. | reverse complement strand
CCGCCGCCCTCGACGCGTTCGCCCGCGCCGGGGCGGCGGTCCTGTCGTCGGATGAGGTGGTCCGGCGCCTGTACTCGGACCCGGAGGTCACGCGTGCGGTGCGGGAGCGCTTCGGGCCGGGGGTCCTTGACCCGGGCGGCGCTCTCGACCGGGCCGCCCTCGCGGCCTCCGCTTTCGACGACCCCGACGCCCTGCGCTTCCTCGAGGGGCTCCTGCATCCGCGCATCGGTTCGGAGCGGGATGCCTGGGTTACCGCGAAAAGGGCACTTACGTCACCTCCGCCGGTCCTCGTATGCGAGGTGCCGCTCCTGTTCGAGGCCGGCCTGGAGGACCACTTCGACGCCGTGCTCGTGGTCACCGCGCCCGATGACGTGCGGCGCCGCCGCGTGGAGGCACGTGGCCAGGACTTCGACGCCCGTGCCGCACATCAGGTGGATGAGGGCCGCAAGGTGGCCGCCGCCGACATGGCATTCGTGAACGACGGCAGCCTCGATGACCTGGAGCGATGGGTCGGCGCGGTGATGGACCGATTCGCTCGCGGGGTGGGCGATGGCGCGGGGTAGGCGCCGCGGCCGCCGCGGACGCCGCGTCCTCGCGGTGCTGGTGATCGTGGGGGCCGCCGTTGCGGTGGGGCTCGCCGTGCACCAGTCGATGCCCGCGTGGTACGCCCGCCTCTGGTATCCGCTGGCGCACGAGAGCGCGATCAACCGCGATGCGGCGCGCAACGGCGTGGACCCGGCGCTGGTTGCGGCGGTCATCTGGCGCGAGAGCGACTTCGATGCCGGTGCGACCTCACCCAAGGGCGCCGTCGGGCTGATGCAGGTGATGCCCGCGACGGCCGCGTTCATCGCCGGCCAGGATGATCCACCGCCCGGGAGTCCGGAGGGGCTCACCGATCCGGAGGTCAGCATCAGCTACGGGTCCTGGTACCTGCGCTACCTGCTCGACCTGCACGACGGCTCTGTACCCGCGGCGCTCGCGGCCTACAACGCCGGGCCGGACAACCTGCGCAGGTGGCGCGATGCGGCCGCCGCGCGCGGAGCGGACCTGCGGGTGCCGGACGACATCCCCTTCGAGGAGACTCGTGGATACGTGCGCGATGTGATGGAGGCGTGGCCGCGCTACCGCGAGGCCTACGGCGACCGTCTGGGCCGCGCGCAGGACGCCGGGTAGGGTGGCGTCATGACCACCCGTGCCACGCACCCCACCGCGCAGGCCTTGCTGGGCTGGATGCAGGCGAACCCCGCGCGCCTGCGATACCGCCTCGACACCGCGGCCGCAGGGGGCGGGGATCTCTCGCCGATGGGCGACCCGTCGATCGTCGCTCACCTCGCCTTCGTCGCGGATGCCGTGGCGGCGACGGCCGCCCCCGGGCACGAGGAGGAACTCAGGGTCTTCGCCGCCGGCGCAATGGATGACCTGTGGCGGGCACGTGAACGGGCTGAGGAGAACATGGTCGCGGTGGGCGAGGCGCACGCGCTGGAGGCGCGTCTCCAGTTCGGCGATGGCGCTGGGGCCGATCCCGCGAATCGGGAGGTCGTCGACCGGCGCGTCCGGGTGATCGGGTGGACCTTCCTTTTCCTCGATGAGCTGAAGGAGGCCACGGGCGATTCCGGGCTTGCCGACCGTGCCCGCGACTGGATGACCGCCCACCAGGGTGTCCTTGCGGACACGATCTTCACCATGGACCGTCGCGCGAAGGAGGCCGAGCGGGCCCGGGGCGGCGAGGAGGCGATCTCCGACCCCGCCGTGGTGAACCGCATCGGCCAGGCGGCGGCGCTGCAGGGGAACATGCGCTTTCTCGTGGAGGCCATCGCGGCCTCGGCCCGCCGCTAGACCACCACGTTC
>CAZPAT010000277.1:0-1852 GCA_964584485.1 uncultured Bifidobacterium sp. | reverse complement strand
CCCTCTGAACCTGATCTGGGTAATGCCAGCGAAGGGAGTGCAGGTGCCCCACGGCGCCGACATACGCATCCAGGGGGTCCGGCTGGCATTCGGCGGCGACCTGCCCGTGCTCGGCGGCGTGGACCTCGAGGTGGCCGCCGGGACGGTGGCGGCCATCGTGGGCCCATCGGGGTGCGGCAAGAGCACCCTGCTGGATGTTGTGGCCGGCCTCGCGACACCGGACGCGGGCACGATCACGGGTGCCGACTCCGTGGCCCTCATGCCCCAGCGCGATGCACTCATGCCATGGCTCACCCTTCGCGACAACATCGCACTCGGCGCAGAACTGGCGGGCGCACCCCGCGACGGCGCCGACCGGCAGGCCGACGACGCCATCGCGCGCCTCGGGCTGACCGGGTTCGCCAACCACTACCCCCATGCCCTCTCGGGGGGCATGCGCCAGAGGGCGGCCCTTGCGCGCACGCTCCTGGCCGCACGCCCCGCGTGGTTACTGGATGAACCGTTCGGGGCGCTCGACGCACTCACGCGGGCGGCCATGCACGGCGTGCTGCGCGATCTCATGGGTGAGGTGCGGCCGACCGTGCTGCTCGTCACCCACGACGTCGCCGAGGCCGTGGCCCTGGCCGACCGCGTGCTGGTGGCGGGGCCGCGTCCGATGACCATCGTCGCGGACATCGATGCCGGCCCCGGGGCCGATCCGGCACGGGCGTCGGACGCCGTGATGACGGCCCTGCGCACCGCCGGGGCGCTGGCATGAGCACGGCCGGGCACGCGGTGCCGCGAGGCCGGCTGCGCCGACTCCTGCCGGTGCTCATCCTTCCACTGCTGGCCATCGCCGCGTGGCAGGTGGCCATATGGATCGCGGCGCCCCGGGAGTGGATGCTGCCGTCGCCGGTCGCCGTGGCAGGGGCGGGATGGGAGGCACGCGGGCGCCTGTGGTTCCACGCCCAGTGGACGCTGATGATCAGCGTGATCGCGCTGCTCATCACCGCGGCTGCCGGTGCGGCACTCGCGTACGTGATTGCCCGCAGCCGCATGGCCCGGCTGGCCATCTATCCATGGGTGATCGTGAGCCAGGTCATCCCGCTGGTGGCCCTGGCGCCCCTTCTGGTGCTGTGGCTGCCGCCGTTCACGGCCATCCTCGTTCTCGCGGTGCTGATGAGCATCTTCCCGGTGATCGTCGCCGGGGTGGACGGGCTGGGCGCGACCGACCCCGATCTGGTGCGCGCCGCACGCGGGCTCGGGGCGTCGGACGGCTGGGCCTGGAGGCACGTGCGGGTACCGGCCGCCCTGCCGCGCCTGTTCACCGGCCTCCGGATGGCCGCGGTGTTCGTCGTGTCCGGTGCCGTGGTGGGCGAACTCGTGGCATCCGACCGCGGACTCGGCGCCCTCACCCGCCTGAGTGCCGGGCAGTTCGAGACGCCCCTCACATTCGCGGCCGTCGTGCTGCTGGCCCTGATCGGCCTCGGCCTCTTCGGGCTCGTGGCCCTTGGCGAGCGGCTGACGCTGCCGTGGACGCGCCGATCCACCCGACCCCGATCCTGATCATCACCAACCATTGGAGGACATCGTGCGAATGACCCGGACGCTGATTGCCATGGCGGCCGCGGCCGTGCTGGTGCCCGTGGCGCTGGCGGGCTGCGGCGACGATTCGGCGGCGACCACGCCCACCGGGCCACCGGCCGAGGTGTCACTGGTGCTGGACTGGTTCCCCAACGCCGACCACGCCGGCATCTACATGGCCACCTCCGGGGGGCTGGATGAGAAGGCCGGCGCGGACATCACGCCATCGGTGCCCAGCGACCCCACGACCACCCTCACCGCGATCGCCGCGGGCAAGCAGGACCTCGGA
>CAZPAT010000276.1:0-1855 GCA_964584485.1 uncultured Bifidobacterium sp. | reverse complement strand
ATCGACCGGCTGCTCTGGCCGGATCTCGTGCTGCTGGGCGGCGGCGTTTCGCGCAAGGCGGACAGGTTCGTGCCGCTGCTCGACGTCCGCCCCGCGGTGCGCGCGGCGCAGTTGCAGAACCGCGCCGGGATCGCGGGGGCGGCGGTGCTCGCGGGGGAGGCAGCCGGCCGGTGATCATCGCCCGGGTGCCCGATGGGTTGAGGGTCATCACGCAGACCGCCCATCAGGAGCAGTGCCGCGCCATCATGTCCGCATGGGGCAATGCCGACTTCGCGCGGCTCCGGCCGTGGGGCCCGGTGGTCGCTGCGGCAGGCGTTCATGACGAGGGGTGGCGCCAGTGGGAGCAGCATCCGGGCGTGGACGGTGAGGGCCACCCGCGGGGGTTCACGGCGATGCCCGTAGATGAGCATTGCGCCATCCACGCCCGCAGCGCAGCGGAAGCACGTGCCCAGGGGGCACGCGTCGGGCTCCTCGTCGGGATGCACGTGATCGGCCTCACCATGCGACGCCTTGGCCTGGACGGACCCATGCCGGTGCTCGGACGTCGCGACGCGTCGGTCCGCGCCCTGGTGCGCGCCGAGGCACGTCATGCGCGTGCGTTGCGGGCAGGGGCGGGGGAGGGGCCGCGGCTTGCATCCTGGGCCTGGGCCGCCTACCGGCTGTTGCAGGCGGTTGACGTTCTGAGCCTGTACCTCACCTGGACCGGCCTCGGCTCGGGCGATGACTGGACCCTCCCCCGCGTCCCGCGATGCGAGGGAGACGAGGCCGGCGCGGACCTGCGCGTCTCGCCGGCCGGGGAGGCTGCCTGCAGTGTCGCCCCGTGGCCGTTCGGCCCGGAGGTCGTGCCCGCGGCCGTCGAGTGCCGGATGATCGACGACCGGGCGTACGACGATGATGCCGACCTGAGCGCTGCGGTACAGGCTGCGCCGGTGGAGCGGGTCCTGATGGAGGTGACGGCAGCGTGATCGCCCGCCGGCTTGCCTATGCCTCGCTCACCGCGCTCGCGTTGGCGGTGATGGTCTTCTGGTTCGCCACCCGCACGGTCGCGGGGCAGGAGTTCGGCGATGACGCCTACGAGGCCCGGTTCATCGCCGACCCGTCGGTGCGTGATGCGGCACGTGACTTCCTCGGCCTGCTTACCCACGGATCGCTGCTTGTGGTGGGCGCGTCACTGGTGATCATCGCGCTCCTGCGCCGTCGCCCCCGCCTTGGAGTGGGCCTCGGCGTTCTGGTCTTCGGCACCGCCTTCGTGGCGGAGGTGCTGAAGGAGATCATCCCCCGCGCCGAGCTCGGTGTTGATCCGTTTGAACTCGCGCACAACACCGGTCCGAGTGGTCATGCATCGATCTCGACGGCCATCGCGCTGGCGGCCGTGATGGTCGTCCCGGTGCGGTGGCGCATTCCGGTTGGCGCGGTCGGCGGCGTACTGGTGGCCATCATGGCCACCAGTACGCTCGCCGCCGGATGGCACCGTCCCGGCGACGCCCTGGCTGGGGAGCTCATGGCCACCGCCATCGCCCTCGGAATCGCCGCGGTCCTCGTGGTGGTCCGCGGGGCAGGGAACATGGTTGCCGTCCGCTCGATGGTCCGGTCGTGGGTGTATGCGGTACTTGCGCTCCCGGTGCTGATCGTGGTGATCGATATCGCTCTCCTGCCCGAGGCGGCGACCGCCGACACCGGGCACGCGGACTTCGTCGTCGGCGCGGTGCTCATCGCCCTCCTCGCGCTCGCGTGCGTGGCGGCCGTGGTGGCGCTGCTGCGCGACGTGGACCTCGACCCGCTGCCCCGGGGCCTGACCTCGGCCGACGACCCCCAGCCCGGGGCCGGGGCCGACCCCCAGTCCAACGCCGGAGCG
>CAZPAT010000275.1:0-1855 GCA_964584485.1 uncultured Bifidobacterium sp. | reverse complement strand
TCGGCCGGACGGAAGGTGACGGTGGTCATCGGGGGGCAATCCTAGGGGTCCGGCGGGGGCGCTACCCTCGGCCGCCCGTGACCGTGATGCCAGACCTGCCTGTGGACGCCGTGGCCGACCTGGCCCTCGTGCTCGCGCGGGCCGAGGCGACCGGGCATCTGGGCACGGACGATGCCGCACTGGCCGACCGGCTGCTCGCCGGACTGCGGGATGACTGGCGTGACCTGCAGGGGGTGGCGCGCGCCGACCTCGGCCGCATCGCGGCCCCGCTCCGCGCGCGCCGGGACGCACTGGACGACGCGGTGACGCCCCGCGCGGCGCAGCCGCGCCCCCTGCGCGGGGTGCTGGGCGACCTGGGCGCACAGGCCCTCCGCCCGGGCCAGGACCGACCCATACTCGCCGCGCTGGCGGGTGCCGACAGCCTGGTGGTCATGCCCACCGGGTCGGGCAAGTCCCTGTGCTTCCAGGCGCCCGCATTCGCGTCCGGGGGACTGACGGTGGTCGTGAGCCCGCTCATCGCGCTCATCCAGGACCAGCACGACCGGCTCGCGGCGGCGGGACTGCCCGTTTCCATGGTGACGAGCCTGCAGTCGCCCGCAGCCAACCGGGATGCCATCGCCCGGATTGCCGCGGGCGATGTGCGGCTGGTGCTGTGCGCGCCGGAGCGATTCGCCCATGAGGCGTTCGCGCGGGCCCTCCAGGCCAACCCCGTGGACCTCCTGGCCATCGACGAGGCGCACTGCGTGTCGCAGTGGGGGCACGACTTCCGGCCGGAGTACCTGCAGCTGGGGCGCCTGCGCGACCTGCTGGCCCCACGGGCCATCATGGCGCTGACGGCCACCGCGACACCCCGGGTGTCGGAGGAGATCATCCGGCAACTGGGACTGGTCGATCCCGTCACCGTCCGCACCGGATTCGACCGGCCCAACCTGTCGCTGGATGTCATCCGCCTGGATGGCCGGGGAGCCGTGGCGCGCAAGTGGGCCGCCCTCGAGGCGGGCCTCGGGGCCGGGGACGGCACGCCTGCCATCGTGTACTGCGGGACGCGCGCGGCCACGGAGGAGGTGGCCGAGGGCCTCGCGGCCCGCGGCTTCCGCGCCGTGGGGTACCACGCGGGGATGGCGGACGCCGAGCGCATCCGCGCGCAGGAGGCCTTCATGTCGGGCGATGCCGATGTGATCGCCGCCACCAACGCCTTCGGCATGGGCATCGACCGCGCCGATGTGCGCGGCGTGTGGCACTGGTCCATCCCCACCTCCCTGGAGGGCTACTACCAGGAGGCCGGGCGCGCGGGGCGCGATGGCGCACCGGCGCGCGCCGTGCTGCTGGCCATGCGGGCCGACCTGGGGCGCCTGATCCGGTTCGCCAACCAGGGCGGCGCGGACGGGGGTGACCCCCGCATCGCGCGCGACCGCGCGTGGACCGCCTACCGGGCCATCACCGGGTACGTGGAATCGGAGGGCTGCCGGCGGCAGGCGATCCTCGATCACTTCGGCGATCCCGGCGCGGGCCGGCCGGAGGGCCGGTGCTGCGACGTGTGCGACCCCCTGCCGCCCGATGCCCGTCCGGCGCCGAGTGCCACCCGCACCGCACCATCTCCCCCCGCGGTCGCGGAGATCGCGCTGGACGGCGCGGATGCCGACATGTTCGAGCGGCTTCGCGCATGGCGGCGCGACCGCGCCGACGGCAAGCCCGCATACACCGTGTGCGCCGACCGCGCGCTCCGGACCATCGCCCTTGAGCGCCCGCGGGACGAGGCCTCGCTGCTCGGCATTGCCGGCGTGGGCCCCGCGTTCGTGGAGCGCCACTCGGAGAGCCTGTTCGCATTGCTCGGCGACGCCGCATGACCACGTTC
>CAZPAT010000274.1:0-1869 GCA_964584485.1 uncultured Bifidobacterium sp. | reverse complement strand
CATCGGTGGCCAAGGGCACCTCGGTGAACCTGGTGATCGCCGCCGAGGGCGGGGCGAGCGTGCCGGACGTCACGGGCAGCGACCAGTCCACGGCGCGGTCGAAGCTGGAGAGCCTGGGCTTCAACGTCACCTCATCGGGCGCCGAGAGCACGCAGCCCGAGGGCACCGTGATCGACCAGGAGCCGTCCGCCGGGTCGAGCATTCCCGCCGGATCCACCGTGACCATCATCGTGGCCTATCCGCCCACATCGGCTGGCGGGTCGTCGGGCGGATCGGGCGGCGGCTCGCAGGCTCCGGCGCCGTCGAGTGGATCCAGCGGATCGGGTGGATCGAGCGGCGGCTCGCAGGCGCCGGCGCCGACTCCTTGAGCGGGATCGCCGTCCTCGGGGGCGGGCGCAGCAGCGAGCACGACGTATCCCTCGAGTCGGCATCGTCGGTCGCGGCGGCGATCGACCGCGCACGCCATGAGGTGATCGAGGTCACCATCGGCCGGGAGGGCGCGTGGGAGGCAGGCGGGCACGCGGTGGCGCTCGTGCCCGGTGCGGGCGACCAGGCGTGGCTGGTGCCGGTGGATGGCAATGGCGCGGCGCGCGCGATCGACCTGGTCTTCCCCGTGCTGCACGGCCCGTGGGGTGAGGACGGCACCATCCAGGGCCTGTGCGAGACGGCAGGCGTGCCCTACGTGGGCGCCGGCGTCGCGGCCAGCGCGGTGGGCATGGACAAGGCCCTGTTCCATGTGGTCGCGACGGCGGCCGGCATCCCGCGGGTGGAGACCCTCATCGTGTCCCACTCCGAGTGGCAGGACGACCCCTCCGGCGTGCGTGACCGGGTGGCCGGGGCGGTGGGGTACCCGGCGTTCGCCAAGCCGGCGCGGCTCGGATCGAGCTACGGCATCAGCCCCGTGCCGGATGAGGATGCGCTCACGCCCGCGCTGCAGCTCGCCTTCGCGCACGATGACAAGGCGCTGGTGGAGCGCAGGGCGATGGGCCGCGAGGTGGAGGTGGGCCTGCTGGGCGACGCGGACCCCCATGCATCCCCGCTGGGGGAGATCCTCCACGACAGCGACTGGTACGACCACGATGCCAAGTACCGGCCGGGCGGCATGCGCCTGGAGGTGCCCGCGGATGTCCCCGCGCACGTGCAGGACCACGCCCGCGACCTGGCCGTGCGCGCATGGAAGGCCATCGACTGCTCCGGCCTCGCGCGCGTGGACTTCTTCCTGGAGGGCGAGGACCTCTACATCTCGGAGATCAACACCATCCCGGGCTTCACCTCCACCAGCGTGTGGGGGCGCCTGATGGCCGCGGACGGATTCGACTACCCCGAACTCATCCAGCGCCTGATCGACCTGGCGTTCGCGCGGCACGAGGCGCGCCGGGCCTACCGGGGATGAACATCGGGGTGATCGCCGACACGCACGTCGGCGAGTTCCTGGACGAGCTGCCCGACGCCGCCCTGGACGCCCTCGCGGGCAGCGACCTGATCCTGCACGCGGGCGACCTCTCGGACGGGTCGGTCATCCCGGCGCTCGAGCGCATCGCGCCGGTGGTGGCCGTTCATGGCGACCATGACCTGCCCTCCGCCCCGGATCTTCCACGGCGCGCCGTGGTGCAGGCAGGGGAGCTGCGCATCGGCCTGGTGCATGGCCGACGTACCGCGGCGGACATCGCCGTGATCACGGCGCACTGGGCCGCCCGCCGCAGGTTGCGGTTCGACATGGGACGCGCCCGGTCAATGGCGCGGGCATTCCGTGGCCACGACGTGGACGTGGTGGTTTTCGGCCACTGGCACGAAGCCGTGCTTTCCCATGCCGGGGGCGTGCTGGTGTTCTCGCCGGGCGCCGTGTGCCCGTGGGGCAGCCTGCAGGGC
>CAZPAT010000273.1:0-1879 GCA_964584485.1 uncultured Bifidobacterium sp. | reverse complement strand
AGGTACAGCAGGGGAACCGATGGATCGCCCGCGGCCAGCACGAATGCCAGCGCGGTGGCGATGGCGGTGCCGGTGCCGAGTGCGGTGCCCAGCAGGGGGCGCCGGGCCAGTCGGTCGCCCGCGATGCCCGCGGGCGCGGCGAGGATCAGGAACGGCAGGAAGGTGATGGCGAATCCGATCGCGGCCTGCGAGGCCGAGCCGCCCTGCTCGAGGATCAGCCAGGGCACGATGATCGTCAGCATGCCCTGCGCCAGCGCGTGGGCCGCCTGCGTCACCAGGATCGCCACGCCATCGCGCGACCTGAGGAGGGGGTTTCGGGAACTGTTCCGCATGCACGACGAACGTAGGCCCATTTCAGGCGGGCGTCAATTTGCGACGGAACGCACAAGCGCTTGTGCAATACAGGGCCAATGACTGCGTTGACAGCGACCCATAAAGCATTGATATGCAGGTAAAGACTACTTTGTGCGTGCCCGCACGATGTGCGCGTTAAGGTGTTACAAGCGCTCGTGAAAAAGTTGTGAGATCGGGCGCGTTCAGGGCCCCGGCGGTCGACCGCGGGGTCCCGGCGGACGCGCCACGGCCTCCGACAGCGCCGCGCTCACGGCCGCCGCCGAGGTGGTGTCTGGTGCCGCCGCGTCGCTGGCGATCACCACCCGGCATGGGGCGTGCCGCAGCACGTAGTCCACGGTACGCCCGAAGATGTGCTCGCCCAGTCGGCGCTTGCGCGCCACGCCCATCATGATCACCTCGGCCTTCACGCGGCGGGCCTCATCCACGATCGCGCGCCCCGCCTGGCGCCCGTGCACCACGGTGGTCTCCACCGTCGCGCCGTACTCCTCGGCGATCTGCCGGGCGTGCGCCAGCAGTTGCCCGGCGCCCCGTTCCTCGCGCGGCATGCCGGCGTCGAGGGGCAGTTCGACCGGTACCTCCACCACGGTGATGGCATGGATGGTCACCCCCCGATCGGCGGCCAGCTTGCCTGCGGTGGCCATCATCTCCTCGGATGACTCGGTGGCCACCACCGGCACGAGGATGTTGGTGTAGGCGACGTCCACCTCCATCGCCAGCTCCTGGCGCTCCATCGTGACCGTGCGGGTCCACGGCACTCCGATGTGGCGCCGGTACAGCAGGTACATGCCGAAGCCCGCGGCCATCCATGCGATTCCCACCCAGCGCGCATCCGGGCGGAGGATGAGCACGGCGACCAGGGCACCGCCGGTGCCGAGCAGCCCGAAGACCGCGAACAGCGGGATGCTGCGGCCGCGGATCGCGATGTTCGGGCGGCCGCGGTATGGCCGCCGCATCTCCGGGCGCCGCCAGCGCATCCACAGGATGGCCAGGTGCGCGATGCTGAACGACAGCATTGCGCCGAACGCGTAGAGGTTCGACAGGAATACCGCCTGACCCGGGATCATCACGAGGGCAGCGATGGCGCAGAAGATGATGATCGCGACGGCCGGGGTGTTGTAGCGCGGGTGCAGGCTGCGGATCCCCGAGGGCAGTTGCCGGTGCGAGCCCATCGCGTAGGTCAGCCGCGACACGCCGATGATTCCCGCGTTGGTGGCGATGAGCAGGATGGTGGCGGCCAGCACGCCCACGAACCCGATCACCACGTCGTGGAGCACGCCGGAGAAGCCGAACTGCTCGACGATCCCCAGGATGGGGTCGCCCGCATAGGTGGTGCCGAGTTCGGTGGAGTACGTGCCGTCGGGCTGCCGGGTCACCGGCAGCGCGGAGAGGGCCACCATGGGGATGAGGGCGTACATCACCAGCACGGTGATCACGGTGGCGCGGATGGAGGCGGGGATGGTGCGCTCGGGCACCTGCGCCTCCTCGGCCATGTTCGAGATGGTCTCGATGCCGGTGTAGGCGATCA
>CAZPAT010000272.1:0-1908 GCA_964584485.1 uncultured Bifidobacterium sp. | reverse complement strand
CGAATCCCTCGTACGCGGACAGGCTCACGAACAGCGTGGCCCGGCGGTACAGCTCATGCAGCTCGGTGTCGTCGATGAACCCGAGCAGGTCGCAACCCACGCCACGCCGCTCGGCGGCCTGCTGCTCCTGGCTGCCACCGGCGCCGGCGATGACCAGGCGGCAGATGGGCGGGTAGGTGGGAGCGGTGGCGAAGTAGCGGTCGTGGCCGCGCATCAGGTCGATCACGCGCTTTCGGGGTTCGAATTCGCCCACCGCGAGGATGAACGGCTCCCGTGGCGGCGCGAACTCCTGGGCGTCGGGCGTCGTGCCCAGGTGCACCACGCGGATGCGCTCGCGCGGTACCTCATAGACCTCCTCGATGTCCCGCGCACCGGCCTCGGTGGTGGCCATTACCAGCCGCGCGCGGCGCGCACTGCGCCTGCCCACCAGCGACGCCCAGAGGCGGAAGCCGGTGGGGTAGGCCTCGGGCATGCGCTCGAAGGCCAGGTCCTGGATCATCACGGTGGTGGGGGTGCGCCCGCGCAGGGGGCCCCAGTTCATGGGCACGTGGATCAGCGATGCACCCCGCTTGCGCGCCCGGCGGGGCAGCAGCACGCCCAGCCACAGCATGTCGAGCAGCAGGTTGCCCAGGCTGGTGAGCGCGTTGCGGCGCGGCAGCCCGCGCGGTCCGTTCACCCACACCACGTCCATGTCGGTGGGCGGGTCGGCCGCCATGGCCTGGCGCGTCTGGGTGATGACCCGCGCGATGCCCGTGCGGCGCCGACGGGCCAGGCGCTGGTCCACCATCACCAGCGGGCGCGCGCGGTGCGGTGAGCCCCTCATCCCGCCAGGGCGTCGTCGTACGCCTGCAGGATCAGCTCGGTGGTGCGATCCCACGAGAACTGCATGGCGCGCGACGGACCGCCGATGGACGCCGCCTTCCGGATCTCGGGCTCCTGCCAGGCCTCGGCGACGGCGTCGGCCCAGGCGGTGGGCTCGAAGGGATCCTCATATCGCGCGGCATCCGCGCCCACCTCGCGCAGGGCAGGCGTGTCGCTTGCCACCACGGGCACGCCGGCCTGCATCGCTTCCAGTACCGGCAGGCCGAAGCCCTCCTTCAGGCTGGGCACCACCACCGCCACGGCCCCTTCGCGCAGTGCCGCCAGGCGCGACGCGGGAACATGCCCCAGCAGGTCGATGCGCTCCAGCACTCCGGCGCGGTTGGCGTAGTCACGCAGCAGGCGCACGCGTCGGCCGCCCCACGGGCCGGTCATCACCAGGCGCAGGGGCTCGGGCAGCAGGGCGAGGGCGCTGATGACCGGCCACGGGTTCTTGTGCGGCTCGAGCCCCCCGCTCATGAGGATGTAGGGGTCGGCGGGCACCTCCCCGGCGGGGATGGCCGCGGGTGGCGCGGCCAGGGGCACCACCCGTACGCGCTCCGGGTCGGCGCCCGCGAGTGCCACGGCGTCGTCGGCGGTCTCCTGCGAGATGCACAGCAGCAGGCGTGCCTCAGGCAGCCGCGACAGCCACCGCCGGTACGCGCGCGCCTCCGCCGCCCGGCTTCCGCCGCGCAGGAACAACTTGGGGAAGGCCGCGGGAATCAGGTCGTACAGCGTCACCACCGACGGCACGTCATCTGGGAGGAGGTCGGCCTGCGTGGCGTGGAACAGGCGCGGCGCGAGTGAGCGGATGCGGCGGCGCACGGTGGCAAGGGGCCACGGGTCGGGGATGCGGGGGGAACGCCAGTCGGGCCAGCGCACCGGGTAGCGCTCGGGCGTGAGCGGCGCGTTCTCGCCGTCACCCGCCACCAGGAAGGCCGGTCGGCGGTCCGGCGGCTGGGCCGCGAGCCCCTCCGCCATGCCCCGCACGGCCGCGCCGATGCCGCGCACCGCATGGTCGCGGTCGAGGGGAGTGGCATCGAAGAGGAC
>CAZPAT010000271.1:0-1925 GCA_964584485.1 uncultured Bifidobacterium sp. | reverse complement strand
GTGCCCCACCCGGTGGTGCACTCCACCGTCATCACGTTCGCGCCGGCCTTCGCGCCCTCCCCCCACAGGATGGTGACGATGCCGTTTGGGAAGCCCGTGGCCATCTGCACGTTCTGGGCATCGCCGGCAGTGCGCCCCGCCTTCACGTCCCACAGCAGCGACTGCCCCGGGCCGTAGCTTCCGAAGATCTGCCGGGGCACGGTGGCCCCGCCGGTGAAGCCCTGGCCGTCCTTCGTGCAGTCGTAGAGCGGCGGGCGCTCGCCGGCCGTCCAGATGGTGTCGGTGTCATCACCTGCGCAGCCCACGGCCACGACGGATACGGCTGCCACCGACAGGACGGCCACGAGTGAGCGGAAGGCCTTCACGCGCTGGTCAGTATGTCAGCCGGCCGCCGCCGCGGGCTCGTCCTGGCGCTGGTAGTCGGCCACCGTGGCCAGCTCGCCGGCGTGGCCGGGGTACCGCAGGGCCACCAGCATCGCGCCCAGCACCACCGCGATGGCGCCTGCGGCATACGCCCAGTTGGCGCCGTCGATGAAGCTGGTGCGCGCCGCGTCGATGATCTGCTGCTGGTACTCGGGGTATCGCTCGGCCAGCGTCGCGGCGCTGGAATAGGACTGCAGCAGCGCGTTCTCCGTGGACTCCGACACCCGGCCTGCCGCCGGGGATGCGTCGATCTGGTTGGTGAATGCCGAGGCGTAGCCAATGGTGAGCAGCGTGCCGAGCAGGGCCTGCATCACCGACCCGCCGAGGTCGCGCTGCAGGTCAGAGGTACCCGAGGCCATGCCCACTTTGCGCACCGGCACCGACCCCGTGAGCGACCGCGCGGCCGGCGTCAGGGCCAGGCCCGCGCCAATACCGATAAGCAGGTAGCCAAGGCCCACCCACACGTAGGCGGTGCCCGCACCCCAGGTGAACAGCATCACCAGGAATGCCGGGAAGATGAACGCGTATCCCAGCAGCATGGTGTCGCGCGACCCGATGCGCACCACCAGCTTCGCCGAGAGCGGCGCCACGCACACCATGCCGATCGCGGCCGGCAGGATCGCCGTGCCGGCGTCCAGCGTGGAGTAATCGAGCACGTTCTGCAGGAATTGCTGGCCCACGTACATCGACCCCACCAGTGACCCGAAGATGATCATCCCGGCGATCGCCGGCACCCAGAACAGCCGGCGCCGCGCGTAGTGCAGGTCGTACATGGGGTTGGGCGCCCGGAGCTCGCGCCACGCGAAGAACCCGGCCAGCACCAGCGCGCCCGCCAGCAGCGACAGCGCCATGGTCAACTTGTCGGGTGCCGAGATCGTGCCGATGCCCAGCACCAGCGCCGCCACCATGAACACCGAGATCCAGCCACCCAGGTGGTCCACGCGGTCGGACGACTCATGCACGTGGGCGGGCACCGACATGGCCACCAGCACGAACGCCACGGCGGCCACCGGCACGGCGATGAGGAACACCGATCCCCACCAGTAGCTCTCGAGCAGCAGCCCCGCCAGTACGGGCCCCAGCACGGTGCCCCCCGCGCTCACGCCCGACCACAGCGCGATGGCGCGCACCCGGCGCGGGCCCTCGGCCCAGAGCGCGGTGATCAGGGCGAGCGTGGTGGGGTACGCCATGCCTGCGGCGAGGCCCGTGAACAGGCGCCCCGCCATCAGCACCTCCACGTTCGGTGCCCATGCGCTCACGATGCTGGCCGGGATGGTCAGGCCGAGGCCGAGCAGCAGCATCAGCTTGCGCCCGTAGCGGTCGCCGAGGGCGCCGAAGTACAGCACCGACATCGCGAGGCCCAGCGTGCATCCCACCGCCACCAGCGTCAGGCTGGTCTGCGAGGCGTCGAGTTCGCGTCCGATGTCCGGCAGCGCCACGTTGGCCACGGCCAGGTTGATGTTGCACACGAGCGCCCCGAGGATGAGCGCCACCAGCACCAG
>CAZPAT010000270.1:0-1931 GCA_964584485.1 uncultured Bifidobacterium sp. | reverse complement strand
CCGACCGGCTGCCGTGGTTCATCGGCGTGGTCATCGCCATCGCGTTCATCCTCCTCATGATCGAGTTCCGCTCGCTGCTGGTGCCCCTGCAGGCCGCGCTGATGAACCTGCTGTCGGTGGGTGCGGCGTTCGGGGTGGTGGTGGCCATCTTCCAGTGGGGCATCCTGCGATCAGCGCTCGGCGTGCCGGAGGCCGTGGCAATCGAGGCCTGGGTGCCGATGATGATGTTCGCGATCCTGTTCGGCCTGTCCATGGACTACGAGGTGTTCCTGCTGTCCCGGGTACGCGAGGCATGGATACGCGAGGGCGACCCGCACCGCTCCGTCGCCCTGGGGCTCGCGTCGACCGCGCGCGTCATCTCGGCCGCCGCCCTGATCATGGTCAGCGTGTTCCTCGCGTTCGTCCTCACCGATGAGGTCATCGTCAAGATGCTGGGCATCGGCCTGGCCACCGCGGTGCTGGTGGACGCCACCATCATCCGACTGGTGCTGGCACCCGCGCTGCTCAGCATCTTCGGCCGGTGGAACTGGTGGTTCCCCGGACGTCGTGGGCGCGATGACCGGGCCGCGGGGAGAATGGCGCCATGACCACGGGGAGGGGCACCGGGGGCGATGTGCGACCGGATCGCGTGACGATCCGGTCGGGTGCGCGCCCGCACACGGAATTCGGCCACGACGACGTCGACGCCGATGCGGAGCTGGTGGTCATCCGTACTGCGGACCACAAGCACTGGGACGGGCTCCTGATGCGCCCCCGCGAGGACCACGGCGGCCGCGCCGGCACCCTGGTGATCGTGGTGCACGGCTCGCTCGGCAACTACATGGGCGGCGTCCCGCGGCGGATGGCGTTCGAGCTCGCGCACCACGGATATGCGGCGCTGTCGATCAACACCCGCATGGCCAACTTCGGAGTGGTCTACGGGGGCGGCCTGTTCGATGACACGCCCCACGACCTCGCGGGCGCGATGGACCTCGCGCGGGACATCGGGTTCGAGCGGGTCGTGCTGATGGGCTACAGCCTGGGCGCGAGCATCATCACCCACTACCAGGCGCTCCGTCGTCCGCCGGAGGTCGTGGGACTGTGCACCCTGGCCCATCCGTGGAGCCTTCCGGAGTCGATGCGTGCGCGCTGGACCCGCCTGCGCGCGCGCCCGTCGTACACCGAGGTGGCGCGCATGGCCCTGCGCGCCGGGGTGGACCGCGGCGGCGACGACGACGTGGTGATCGTGCACCGCGGGGCGGGGCCGACCGATGCGCCCTTTGACTCCGAGGCGTGGTCCCTTCGCTGCTGGTGGCAGTGCCGGGGCCCGGAGTCACGGAACCCGGTGTCGGTCGACCGGATCCGCGACGTCGGCGTGCCCGTGGCCCTGATCCAGGCCGGCGATGACCCGGTGCTGCCGGGGGACGACGGCGACAACCTGGCCGAGGCGGCCCGCGCCGCCGGGCTCGACGTGCACCTGGAGCACGTCCCGGGTGCCGACCACACGTTCTGGGGCATGGTCCCCGACGTGGCCGACCGTGCGGTGGCGTGGCTCGATGCGCTCCCGACCGGCCGCGACGTGGTGGTGCCCCCGCGCGGCGCCCAGTCCGGCACGGCCCGCCTCGTCACGATCGAGGGCGGCGACGGCAGCCTGCATGACGCCATCCTCGAGCGGCACGAGGAACCCACCGCGGCGCGGGCGGCGGCGACCGGGCGCCGCACGGCGATCATCCACCTGCACGGGAACCAGGGGAACCTCAGCGTCGGCGCGCTCCGCTTCATCCGCGGGCCGATCGCCGGCCTCGGCGTGCCGATCCTCACCATGGACACGCGGATCGGCAACGTGTCGCAGTTGTTCGGCACCGCGGTGCTGGAGGACGTGCTCGAGGACGTCCGCGCCGCCACCGCCTGGCTGGCCGGCGAGGGCTATGACCACGTCCTCCTGTCGGGGT
>CAZPAT010000269.1:0-1939 GCA_964584485.1 uncultured Bifidobacterium sp. | reverse complement strand
AGGGGCAGATCGCCGAGGTGACCGTGCGCACCAAGGGGCCGGTCATCCGCGTGCGCGAGGCCGACTCCGACATGTATGCCGCCATTGACCTGGCGGCGCACCGCGTGGAGCGCGCCGCCCAGCGGCTGCGCGAGCGCCACAAGGATCACCACGGGCCGGGCATCCAGGCGGTGGCAGCCACCCCGGCCGAGATCGCGGCCCTGGACCGCCTGGGCAAGGACGCCACCGACGCCGTGGAGTCACCCCCGCCCATCCGCATCGTGCGCAGCAAGCGCTTCGAGATGCCCTCGCTCACGCCGGAGGACGCCGCCGTGCGCCTCGAGTTGATCGACCACGAGTTCTTCGTGTTCCGCAACGAGGCCAGCGGCGAGGTAAGCGTCATCTATCGCCGGCGTGACGGCGACTTCGGGCTGATCGAGGGGGCCTGAGGCGCGCCGCCGCCTGATCACGTGGGCCGTCACCGCCTGTGCGGCCCTGGCATCGGCGGGTCTCGCGCCCGCGCAGGCTCCCTCCGGGGGTGCCGGCGCCGCCGCCCCGGCGCCGGCACCCGCCGTGGGCCCCGTCCTGGTGGAGCCGGTGGCCGTGGACGGCGCCCTTCGGCAACTGGTCCTGGCCACCTGGGCAGCCGCGGGCCGCACCGCCGACGGCAGCGGGGGCATGTGGGCCGCCCGCGTGGAGGGCGTGCTGTGGGTGATGGCCGACATGGGCGTGCCGGGCCTCACCGACATGCAGGTGTTCCGCGAGGCCGCGCCCGGGGTGCTGGAGTCCAAGGGCGCCGTGGTGATGCAGGGCATGTGCCCGGGCATCCCGCTGGCCCTGCGCGAGGCATGGGGCTTCGCACCGCATTGCACACCCGGTGATCCGGGCGTTCCGCTGCCGGGGTCGGTGCCGGTGAATGAGTTGCCCGAACCCGTGCAGGGCACCGGAATGTGGATCTGGTACGTGGACCGCTCCGAGCGATCCCTGGATGCCATCGTCGCCCGCGCGCGGGCCAACGGCATCCGCACGGTGCACATCAAGTCGGGTGACGGTACGGATTACTGGAGCCAGTTCGACCGCGCGGTGGGCCCGCTGAAGGCCGCGGGCCTGCGGGTGTGCGCATGGCAGTACGTGCGCGGTCGCCGCCCCGTGGCCGAGGCGGCCGTGGCGGCGCGGGCGGTGCGCGCCGGGGCCGACTGCTTCATGGTGGACGCCGAGGTGGAGTTCGAGCGCCTGCGCGGGCGCTACGCGCGGGCCACCCGGTACATGCGCGCCCTGCGCACGCGCGTGGGCACCGCCTACCCGGTGGGGCTCACCACCTTCCCGTACGTGGACCTGCACGGGCGGTTCCCGTACTCGGCGTTCCTCACCGGGCCCGATGCCGCGCAGTTCACGATGCCGCAGGTGTATTGGCGCGCCCACCGGGTGTCGCCGGAGGCCGCGGTGGAGCGCACCATGCGCTGGAACCGCGTGTACGGGAAGCCCATCGCCCTGCTGGGGGGCACCTACCTGCGCGAGACGCCCGCGCAGATCCGTCGGTTCCGGTGCGCGTCGCAGGCCGCGGGCGTGAAGGGCGAGAGCTGGTGGGCATGGCAGAACACCCGTCGCGCGCAGTGGCCGGCGCTGGGCTCTCCGCTCACCTGCGGCCTGCGGCTTGCCCGCCACGAGGGCAGCCGCTACCCGTACCTGGGAATGCGGTCGCGCGGTGACGTGGTGCGCCACCTGCAATCGCTGCTGCGCGCCCAGGGGCTGCCGGTTCCGGTGACCGGCGTGTTCGGTGCACGTACCCGGGACGCGCTGGCCGCGTACCGGGCGGCGCGCGGGCTGCCGCCGGTGACGGGCACCGATGACGTCACGTGGGCGGACCTGCTGACGCGCAGCGGGTCGCCCGCGACACCTGCGGCCGGGTAGGCGCAGGCCTCATTGGTACGCTCCGGACTCCCGTAAGCGGCCGCTCGGA
>CAZPAT010000268.1:0-1939 GCA_964584485.1 uncultured Bifidobacterium sp. | reverse complement strand
CCCTGCAGGGGCTGCCCGTGGTGTTCGCCATCGATCGCGGTGGCCTGGTCGGGGACGATGGACCCACCCATCACGGCGTATTCGACATCGCGTACCTGCGGCCCATTCCCGGCATGGTGCTGATGGCGCCGATGGACGAGGCGGAGTTGGTGCACATGCTCCGCACCGCACTCGCCCTCGACGGGCCATCGGCAATCCGCTACCCGCGCGGGGCCGGAACCGGCGTGGCGCTTCCCGCGCGGCCCGAGGCCCTGCAGGTGGGGCGCGGGGAGGTGCTCGCGGAGGGCTCCCGCGTGGCGCTGGTGGGCTACGGATACGGCGTGCAGGTGGCACTCGATGCCGCCGGCATCGTCTCCGAGGCGCTCGGCGTGCGGCCCACGGTGGTGAATGCACGCTTCGCGAAGCCGCTGGACGTCGAGCTGCTGGAGGACCTCGCGCGTACCCACGAGGTGGTGGTGACCATCGAGGACCACGTCCTCGATGGCGGCTTCGGCAGCGCCGTGCGCGAGGCAATCGGCGGCATGGATGCGCGCCTGGCGCACATCGGCATCCCGGACCGCTTCATCCAGCACGGGCGCCGCGACCTGCTGCTGGCCGAAGCCGGGGTGACGCCGTCCGCCGCCGCCCAGGCGGCACTCGCCGCCACCGGCGCGCATCTGGCGCACTGACGCGCGCCGTGGGCGTGACGGCCCGCGGCTAGCATCCCGGGCGTGGCGCGCCAGCGACTCGACGCCGCGCTGGTGGAGCGCGGACTGTTCCCCTCCCGCGCACGCGCGCAGGCGGCGGTGATGGCCGGGCGCGTGCGGGTGGATGGCCGCGCCGACGTGAAGCCCGGGCTCCAGGTGGCCGACGACGCCGACGTGCAGGTGGACGCCGGCCCCGAGTTTGCCTCGCGCGGCGGCCTCAAGCTGAGCCACGCGCTCGACCGCCTCGGCGTGGACGTGGCGGGCGCCCACGCGGTGGACGTGGGGGCCTCGACCGGGGGCTTCACGGACGTGCTCCTGCGCCGCGGCGCGGCGGACGTGATCGCCGTGGATGTCGGATACGGGCAACTCGCATGGGCACTGCGCGAAGACCCGCGCGTGGACGTGCTGGACCGCACGAACGCCCGGTCGCTCGAGCCCGCCATGCTGCCCCGCACGCCCGACCTGGCCGTGATGGACGTGTCGTTCATCTCGTCGTCGCTCGTGTGGCCGGCGGTGGCGCGCTGCCTTGCTCCCGCGTACCGTGCCCTCGTGATGGTGAAGCCGCAGTTCGAGGTGGGCCGTGAGGGCGTGGGCTCCGGGGGCGTCGTGCGCGATCCCGCGCTGCGCCGCGACGCCGTGCGCGGAGTGGCGCTGGCGCTGGAGGCCACCGGGGCCCGCATCGCCGGCGCCGCCGACAGCGGCACGCCCGGGCCGAAGGGCAACCGCGAGGTGTTCCTGCTGGCGCACGGCCCCGGGCTGCCTGATCCCGGGGTGGACGTCCAGGCCGCGGTGGATGCCGCGGTGGCGGAGGGCGCCGGATGACCCCGCCCCACACGCCCATCTCCGAGGTGGCCGGCACCCGCGCCGAGCGGGTGCTGATCCTCACCCATGGCGCCGCCGAGGTGACCGCGGGGGTGATGCCGACCCTGCTGTCGATCCTCGATGCGCGCGGCGTGGAGGTTGCCGCCACGGATGAGGAGGCCGCGAAGCATCCGTCCCTCGCCGAACGCGCGATCATCGCGCCCACGGACCTGCGCCCGGGTGGGGCGGACCTGGTTCTCGTGCTCGGCGGCGACGGCAGCATCCTGCGAGCGCTGTCCCGTGAGGCCACCACCGGCGCGCCCGTGCTGGGCGTCAACTACGGGCGGGTGGGATTCCTGGCGACGATCGAGCAGTCGGATCTGGAGCGCGGGCTGGCTCGCGCGCTGGACGGCGGCTACGTGACGCTGGGGCTGCCGTCCCTCAAGGCCGAG
>CAZPAT010000267.1:0-1957 GCA_964584485.1 uncultured Bifidobacterium sp. | reverse complement strand
CCTGGCTGAAGGGCCTCGCGGCGAACGGCGCCAAGGCCTACGCCAAGAACAGCGCCATCGCCGAGGCGGTGGCCCGGGGGGAGATCCCGATGGGCCTCGTGAACCACTACTACGTGCTGGAGATCCTCGAGGAGGATCCGGACGCCCCCGTCGCCGCGTACCGGTTCCCCGGCACGGATGCCGGCAGCCTGTTCCTGGTGGCGACCGCCTCGGTGCCGAAGGCCAGCGCCGACAAGGCGCAGGCCGACGACCTGGTGGGGTTCCTGGCATCGGACGAAGGGCAGCGCCTGATCATCGCGGGCGAGGGCGAGTACCCCACCGCCACCGGCGTGTCGGCACCCGGGCGGGCACCGGCGCTCACCGAGGGCGACTATCCGGCATATGACCTGACCGGCCAGACCGACCTGCGCGCGGTGGCCGAGCAGATCCGGGAGAGCGGCCTCGCGAACTGATCGGGTGACCGGGCGCGGATGGGGGGCCACCGCCCTGGCGGTGGCCCTCGCCGTGCCCTTCGCCCTGCCGTTCGCGTACCTGCTCGTACGCAATGCGCAGGACCTGGGCGGGTTGTGGGATGCGGTGTCCGACGACCGCCTGGTGGGCCCCCTGCTCCGCAGCCTGGGCCTGGGGATCGCGGTGTCGGCCGCTGCTGCGGCACTCGGCACCGGGGCCGCGTGGCTGGTGGCCCGCACGCAGGTGCGCGGGCGCCGCATCTGGGCGCTGCTGCTGTGCCTGCCCCTGGTCATCCCGTCCTTCGTGGGAGCGGTGGCGCTGATCGCCGCCTTCGCGCCCGGCGGGCTGGTCGAGGATGCGCTGGGCATCACCTGGCTTCCCGAGCTCAACGGCTTCCGCGGTGCATTCATCGTGCTGACGCTGCTGACCTACCCCTACGTGTTCCTGCCGGTGATGGCCCGGCTGCGCACGCTGTCGCCCGCGCTTGAGGAATCGGCGCGGCTGCTGGGGCGACGCCCGGCATCGGTATTCATGACCGTGGTGGTGCCGCAGGCCCGGGCGGCGATCGCCGCGGGTGCACTGCTGGTGTTCCTCTATGTCATCAGCGACTTCGGGGCCGTGCAGCTGCTGCGCTACGACACCCTGACGCGCGCCATCTACGCCGACCGGCTGCTCGACCCCATCACCTCGATGGCCCTCAGCCTGGTGCTGGGCCTGCTGGCCGTGACCATCGTGGCGCTTGAACGGCGGTCATCACGGGTGGGCCTGCGCGACCAGGCACGGGCGGGCTCGCCCCTGATGCTGCCCCTGGGGCGGGCCGCGATCGCCGCGTACGCGTTCCTCGCATTGGTGATCGGCTTCGCGCTGGTCGCGCCCATTGCCGTGCTGGGCTACTGGGCCATCCGCGGGTTCGTGCGCGGGTCGACGGACAGCGCGTCGGTCATCTCCGACCCGGGACTCATCACCGGGCCGCTGCTCAGCACGGTCGGCGTGAGCGTGGTGGCGGCGTTCGTCACCATCGTCATCGTGCTGCCCATCGCCTTCCGCAGCGTGCGACGCCCGGGGCGACTGGGCGAGGTGCTGGCGGGCACCGTGGTGGGCGGATTCGCCCTGCCAGGCCTGGTGACGGCCCTGGCCTTCGTGTTCTTCACCCTGTCCACGCCCGGCCCCCTGGGCGCGCTGTACCAGACGCTCCCACTCCTGGTCCTGGCATACGTGGTGCACCACGGGGCGCTCGCGCTGGGCGCGGCGCAGTCCGCCGTGGCCGGCGTGCCGCAACGGCTCGACGACGCCGCGCGCATCATGGGCAGGAGCCGGCTGCGACGGTTCGCCGGCGTCGAGATGCCGCTGATGCTGCCCGGGCTCGCCGCCGGCGCGGGGCTGGTGCTGCTGTCCACCGCCAAGGAACTGCCCGCCACGCTGCTGCTCGCGCCGCCCGGCTTTTCCACGCTCGCCACCAAGGTGTGGCAGGCGGCGGAGCTCGCGGCCTTCGAGGAGGCCGCGGTGT
>CAZPAT010000266.1:0-1969 GCA_964584485.1 uncultured Bifidobacterium sp. | reverse complement strand
GTGATGCCCGCGCGGTCGAAGATGCGCGCATAGGCCCGGGAGTGGGCCTCGTACGACCGCTCCAGCCCGGCCTCGTCGGCATCGAACGAGTACGAGTCCTTCATCGTGAACTCGCGCACGCGCAGCATGCCGCTCTTCGGACGCGGCTCATCGCGCAGCTTGGTCTGGATCTGGTACCAGCTCTGCGGCAGGTCGCGGTACGAGCGGATCTCCCGGGCCGCGTGCCAGGTGATGATCTCCTCGTGCGTCATGCCCAGCACCATCCGGCGACCGCCGCGGTCCTCGAGGCGGAATTGCTCGGCAAGGCCGTAGCGCCCGGTGGCCTCCCAGATCTCGGCGGGATGCATGACCGGCATCAGCACTTCCTGCGCACCGATGGCGTCCATCTCCTCACGGACGATGGCCTCCACGCGCTGGATGACGCGCAGCCCCATGGGCGTGACCGTGTACAGGCCGGCGGCGAGCTGGCGGACGAGCCCGGCGCGCACCGAGAGCTTGTGGCTGATGGCCTCGGCATCGGCGGGGTCGTCACGCACCGTGGGCCAGAAGCGCCCGCGCAGCCTCCAGGAACCACGGTAGGGCGGCGCTGGCATGCGCCAGCCGTCGCCGCTCATGCCCGGCCCCCCGCAGGCGCGTACCGGGTCTCCACGTACTCCTCGACCATTCTGATGAAGTCCTCCGCCAGGGTCGGCCCCTCGAGGGTCGCGACCTTCTCCCCGTCCACGTACACCGGCGCCCGGGGCTCCTCGCCGGTTCCGGGCAGGCTGATGCCGATGTCGGCCGCGCGGCTCTCCCCCGGCCCGTTCACTATGCACCCCATCACCGCGACGTGCATGTCCACCACGCCAGGCCGCTCCGTGCGCCATGCATCCATGCGCGCATCGAGATGGGCCTGTATCGACTGGGCCAGCTCCTGGAAGACGCTGGACGTGGTGCGCCCGCACCCGGGGCAGGCCGTCACCTCCGGCCGGAAGGCGCGCAGGCCCAGGCTCTGCAGGATGTCCAGGCATGTACGCACCTCGATGGTGCGGTCCCCGCCCGGCTCGGGCGTGAGGCTGGCCCGGATCGTGTCGCCTATTCCCTCCTCCAGCAGCACCGACAGCGCCGCAGTGGTGGCGATGATGCCCTTCGCGCCCATCCCCGCCTCGGTCAGGCCGAGGTGCAGCGGGTAGTCGCAGCGCGCGGCGAGGTCGCGGTACACGGACACCATGTCCGGGAGCCGGCTGACCTTGCACGAGATGACGATGCGGTCATGCGCGAGGCCGATCTCCTCCGCCGCGGCGGCGGAGGTGAGGGCGCTCTGCACCATGGCCTCGCGCAGCACGTCCGAACCGGAGCGCGGGTCCGGCCGGCGGGCGTTCTCCTCCATCAGGCCGTCGAGGAGTTCCGGGTCGAGCGACCCGGCGTTCACGCCGATCCTCACCGGCCGGTCGTGATCGATCGCGGCCTGGATCATGGCGGCGAAATTCCGGTCATGCCGCGCCCCGCGCCCCACGTTGCCGGGGTTGATGCGGAACTTCGCGAGCGACTCCGCCATGGCGGGGAATTCCGACAGGAGCGTGTGCCCGTTGAAGTGGAAGTCCCCGACGAGGGGGACATCGCACCCGTGCTCATCGCGCAACCGCGCCGCGATCTCGGGAACCCGCGCGGCGGCATCCCGATTGTTCACGGTGATCCGGACGACCTCCGACCCGGCGGCCGCGAGTTCCGCGACCTGCAGCGCCGTGGCCACGGCGTCCTTGGTGTCGGTGTTGGTCATCGACTGCACCACGACGGGGGCGCCGCCACCGATGGGCACGCCGCCGACGAGGCAGCGCGCGCTCATGCGACGGGGCCTCTCCACGGGCCGGGAGTGTAGCGGCCGGAGGCCGGCCTACCGGATCTGGAAGCCGTCCCCGGCGAGCTTGCCGATGTCGTTCTGCAGCGCGAAGACGAACACGATGAGGATCACCGCCCAGCCGACCATCGC
>CAZPAT010000265.1:0-1969 GCA_964584485.1 uncultured Bifidobacterium sp. | reverse complement strand
CCCGTCCGGGCCGACGAGCGCCAGGGCGGGGTCAGGCGTCGCGGTATCGAGCGCGAAGGTCGTCACGGAGAGCCCCCAGGAGAGCGTCGGTGGCGGGGTCGACGCCCTCCAACCGTACCAGCCGCGCATCCCCGCCCCGGTGCGCGATGTCCACGGTGACACGGGGCGCGGGAAGGCCGTGCAGCACCGCGTCGGGCCACTCGACGAACGCCACCGCATCGGGGCCCACCGCCTCGAGCGCGAGGCCCAGTTCCTCATCGTCCGGATCCCCGAGGCGCCAGGCGTCCAGATGCGCCACGGGCATGCGGCCCTCGTAGGAGTTGGCGATGGCGAAGGTCGGACTGGTGACCGGCCCCGGAACCCCAAGCGCGCGCGCCGCCGCACGGACGAGGGTGGTCTTGCCGGCGCCCAGATCGCCGCGCAGCACCACCACGTCCCCGGGAGCGAGGATGTCCGCGAGGGCGGCGCCCAGTGCCTCGGTGATCGCGGGCCCGTCGCTCGGGATCTCCACCGGCATCAGAAGAGACCCATCTGCTCTGCCGGGGGACCGGTACGGGGGGTCCGCGGCGGCGAGGGCCGGGTCGCTGCCGCGATGAGGCCCGGTATGCGTGCGAAGTCCTCCTGCAGGGTTCCCAGCATGGCGCGCGTGTAGAGCGCGGCTGCGGGATGGAATACCGGGTACAGCATGACTCCCGCGCCGCCGAACTCCGCAGGCTGCGTACGCCCATGCACGGTGCTGATTCCGTCGGGCCGGCCGGACAGCAACTTGGTGGCGAAGTTGCCGAGGGTGCACACCACCGCCGGGCGCACGAGCGCCACCTGCTCCTCCAGGTAGCCGCGGCAGGCGTCGATCTCCTCCGGACGCGGGTCGCGGTTGCCGGGGGGCCGGCACTTGAGCACGTTCGCGATGAAGACCTGGTCCCGCGACAGGCCGATGCCCTCCAGCAGGCTGTCGAGCAACGTGCCGGCCTGCCCCACGAACGGCACGCCGGTCCGGTCCTCGTTCGCACCCGGGGCCTCACCCACGAACATCAGGTCGGCATCCGGGTCGCCGGCCCCCACCACCACGGTGGTACGCCCTTCGTGCAGGGGGCAGCGCGTGCACCCGCGCAGGTGCTCCGCCAACCTCTCGAGCGCCTGGGCGCGCACCGCGGCATCGCTCATCGGGGATCCACGCTATAAGCGGCCCCGGACGCCCGCGCCGCCCGACCGCCGGCCCTTGTTACATCGGGTCCGGGGGGTCTAGATTCCCAACCCGATCACGGCGTCACGCCCGGTACCCCGCGTCGGGGACCGGAGCAGGTCCGGATCGGCGTATCCCGCCCCGAATCGCGGGAATGCCGCCCTGCGCCAATCGACCATGACCGAGCCACAGAGCGCATCCCACCCGTCACCGCCGCGGCCCGCCGTGGTCCGCACGGTCCCCGAACTCCGCACCGCCGTGGAGGAACTGCGGGAGCGGCATGGGTCGGTGACGCTGGTGCCCACCATGGGCGCGTTCCATGATGGTCACCTCTCGCTCATGCACCGCGCCGCCGATGGCGGCAGCGCGGTCGTGGTGTCGCTGTTCGTGAACCCCACGCAGTTCGGCCCGTCGGAGGACCTGTCCGCCTATCCACGGGATGAGGAACGCGACCTCGCGCTGGCCGCCGGGGCCGGCGCCCACCTGGTGTGGGCCCCGTCCGTGGAGGACGTGTACCCCACCGGCTTCGCCACGGAGGTCGCGGTCTCGGGCCCCGCCGAGGTGCTGGAGGGCGCGATCCGTCCGCACCACTTCGCCGGGGTGGCCACCGTCGTGGCCAAGCTGCTGACCGCGGTGAGGCCGGACCGCGTGGTGTTCGGCCAGAAGGACGCCCAGCAGGTGGCGGTGATCCGGCGCCTCATGGCCGACATGCACCTGGACGACATCGAGATGATCGTCGCGCCCATCGTGCGCGAGGCCGACGGGCTCGCGATGAGCAGCCGCAAT
>CAZPAT010000264.1:0-1978 GCA_964584485.1 uncultured Bifidobacterium sp. | reverse complement strand
CGTAGTAGAAGCCCAGCCCCGGGTCGATGACGATGCGCTCCACGCCCTGGGCCACGGCGCGGTCGATGCGCGGGCCGAAGTGCTCCAGCAGCGCGGGCACGGGGTCGTCCCCCAGCACCAGGTCGTGCACCTCGCGCACGTTGGCACCCTGCACGAAGCACATGATGACGGCCGCGTCATGGGCGGCGGCGGTCGCGTACATCTCGTCCTCGCGCTCGACTCCCGTGAGGTTCAGCACCGCGGCACCCGCCCCCAGCGCGACCCGGGCGACGTCCGGTGAGTAGGTCTCCACCGAGGTGGGGATCCCCTCCGCCCGCAGCCCCTCGATGACGGGCAGCACCCCGGCCAGCTGATCGGCGGGCGATACCCGTGCGGCGCCGGCGAGGGTGGATTCCGCCCCGATGTCCACGATCAGCGCACCCTGCGCGGCGAGCACCTGCCCCCGGCGGATCGCCGCCTCGGCGGACGGCGACACCGACTCCCGGTACCAGGAATCGCGCGACAGGTTGACCACCCCCATCAGCGCGGGCCGCACGTCGGGATCAAATGGCCGGCCGCCGATGTCGAAGGCACGCACGGGCGCGTGCAGCGCATCCGGGTGGGCATCCGCGAGAGCGGCCATCTGTGCGAGCAAGGGCGACGGCGAGGGCATGGCCCCTACGGTACCGCGCGTCATACGCTGGGCAGGGTGACCATCGGGCCCTCGGCGGGGATCACCACGCGGGGCGCCACGGCGAGCAGGGCCGCGGCATCCACGCCCGGCCCCGGCACGATCACCCCGTCGGGCGAGACGCGCAGCGCGCGGCCGGGCATCAGCGCGCGGTGTTGCGCCGACCACCAGGCGGCTTCATGCGGGGCATCCAGCGAAAGCCGCTGCATGCCCGGCGGCGGCGGGTCCTCCGGCCCGATGGCACGGCCGCCGGTCAGGCGGACCACCTCGGCGACCTCGTGGGCGGCGGCCGAGTGGGTGCGAAGGATACTGACCGGGCCGCCAAGGCGCGCGAGGTCGCGCGCGATGGCGCGATCGAACCGCTCGCGTTCCGCGCCCGCGGGGGGCAGTACGGGATCCACCAGCACCATGTGGTCGCCGTGCTCGAGGTACGTGGCGGCGCGCGGGGCGCCGTCAGGGCCCGTCACGGCCCACCGCCACAGCCCCTCGTGAATCATCGTGACCTCCACGCGCCGAACGGTAGACCGCCCGCTGCCGACCGGATGACGACCGCGGCCCCCGGCAGGATTCGCCCATGGTCCGGATGGCGCGCTGGCTCGGCATGGAACTGTTCACGTGGCTGATCGCGGGCGCGGTCCTGGTGCTGGTGCTCGCCCTGGTCGCGCCGCCGGTGGTTGCCGTGGTGGTGGGCGGGGCGGTTACGGCGGTGCTGGCGCTCGGCAGCTGGTCGCGGCGCGGGCGCGAGGGGCTGGCCCGCCGCCGAGGGCTCGCCGCCGCCGAGGAAATGACGGGCGAGGAGTTCGAGGACTGGCTGGCGATCCTCTTCCGGGCCGCGGGCTGGCGCGTGCGCCACACCCGGGCGTCCGGTGATTTCGGGGCGGACCTGGTGCTGGGGCACGGGGCGGTGGATGAGGTGGTGGTGCAGGCGAAGCGTCAGGGCCGGCCGGTGGGCGTCGCAGCGGTGCAGCAGGCCGCCGCGGCGCGCCTGCACTACGGCACCGCGGAGGCGATGGTGGTCACCAACAGCACCTTCACGCCCGCGGCGATTGAGCTGGCCGGCACCACCGGCGTCACGCTGTGGGACCGCGACGACCTGGCGCGCGAGTTGCTGGGCGGGCGTCACGCCGTGGGGGCCTGAGCGGGGAATGGTTATGGGAGGACAAACCTTGACAGTTCCCCTTGCTTCGCTGTCCAGCTTCTGGCTTACTCCCCCCACCCGACGGGCGTAGCCCAGGAGATGAGATGAACGCGACCACCGATGAGACCACCGTGCCCCAGACGGCCCTCGATCGCCTGCGCGACAGGGCG
>CAZPAT010000263.1:0-1979 GCA_964584485.1 uncultured Bifidobacterium sp. | reverse complement strand
CTGGGCACGGGCATCGGCTCGGCCGTGCTGCACGACGGCGTCCTGCTGCCCAACACCGAACTGGGGCACCTCGAGATCCGGGGGAAGGCAGCAGAGGCACGCGCGGCATCGGCGGTGCGCAAGGAGGAGGGGCTCTCCTGGCATCACTGGGCCGAGCGCCTGTCCGAGGTGATCGGCGTGATCGACCGGCTGCTCTGGCCGGACCTCGTGCTGCTGGGCGGCGGGGTATCCCGGAAGGCGGAGAAGTTCGTGCCTCTCCTCGACGCGCGCCCCCCGGTGCGCGCCGCGCAGTTGCAGAACCGCGCGGGGATCGCCGGGGCGGCCGCGCTCGCCGCGGAGGCCGACGCCGCGTGATCATCGCCCGGGTGCCCGACGGGCTGAGGGTCATCACTCAGACGGCCCATCAGGAGCAGTGCCGCCGCATCATGTCCGCATGGGGCAACGACGGATTCGCGCGGCCCTTGCCGTGGGAGCCCGTCGTCGCGGCCGCGGGCGTGCACGACGAGGGGTGGCGCGCGTGGGAGCAGCACCCGGGCGTTGATGGCGAGGGCCACCCACGGGGCTTCACGGCGATGCCCCCGGCGGGACATTGCGCCATCCACGCGCGCAGCGCAGCCGCCGCCCGCGACGAGGGCCAGCGCGTGGGGCTGCTGGTCGGCATGCATGTGATCGGCCTCACCATGGGCCGGCTGGGCCTGGACGGACCCATGCCCGCATTGGGCGGTCGCGACGACGCCATACGTGCGCTGGTGCGTGGCGAGGCGGGGCACGCCCGGGCAGCGCGCGCGAAGATCGGGGAGGGGCCACTCCTCGCGTCGTGGGCCTGGGCCGGCTACCGGCTGCTGCAGGCGGTCGACGTGCTCAGCCTCTACCTCACGTGGACGGGCCTCATCTCGGGTAGCACGTGGACCCTCCCGCGTGTTCCCCGGCGCGAGGGCGACGAGGCCGGTGCGGACCTGCGCGTATGCCCGGCCGGGGAGTCCGCCTGCAGCGTCTCCCCATGGCCGTTCGGTCCCGATACGGTGCCGGCGGTGGTCGAGTGCCGCGTCATCGGCGACCGCGCCTATGCAGATGACGCCGACCTGGGTGCCGAGCTTGACGCGGCGCCGGTGGAGCAGATGCCGATGGAGGTCGTTGCCGCGTGATCGCCCGCCGACTCGCATACGCCGCGCTCGCCGCGCTCGCACTGGCGGTCATAGTCTTCTGGTTCGCGACTCGCACGGTCGCGGGGCAGGAGTTCGGTGACGATGCCTATGAGGCCCGCTTTGTCGCCGACCCCTCGGTGCGGGACGCCGCACGCGACTTCCTGGGCCTACTCACCCACGGATCCCTGCTCCTGGTGGGCGCGTGCCTGGTGATCATCGCGCTGGTGCGCCGCCGCCCGCGTCTGGCAATAGGCATGGGCGCCCTGGTGTTCGGCACCGCATTCCTGGCGGAGGTGCTCAAGACGTTCATTCCGCGCGCGGAACTCGGCGTCGATCCGTTCGAACTCGCCCACAACACCGGCCCGAGTGGACATGCATCGATCTCGATGGCAATTGCGCTGGCAACCGTGATGGTCGTCCCCATGAGGTGGCGCGTGCCGGTTGCCGCCATCGGTGGCGTGCTGGTGGCCATCATGGCCACCAGCACGCTCGCCGCAGGGTGGCATCGTCCCGGCGACGCCCTGGCGGGCGAACTCATGGCCACGGCGATCGCCCTGGGGGTGGCGGCGGTCCTCGTGATGATCCGCGGGGCGGGAAACATGGTGGCGGTCCGGTCGGCGGCGTCGGCGGTTCGGTGGTGGGTGTACGCCGTGCTCGCGCTGCCCGTGCTGATCGTGGTAATCGATGTCGCGCTGCTGCCCGAGGCGGCAACCGCCGACACCGGGCACGCGGACTTCGTGGTCGCCGCGGTACTCATCGCCCTTCTCGCTCTCGCCTGCGTGGCGGCAGTGGTGGCCCTGCTGCGCGACGTGGACCTCGATCCGCCGTCCCGGG
>CAZPAT010000262.1:0-1998 GCA_964584485.1 uncultured Bifidobacterium sp. | reverse complement strand
TGGCCCTCGCGCTCATGAGCCCGGCGGGCCCCGCGCGCGCGGCGGTGCGCCAGCGGCACGATGGTGACCTGGAGGTGGCGGTGCGCGCGACGGATCCCGCCCCGGCCCTCGACGCCCTGCGGTTCGCCCTGGCGGTGGATGTCGACCACGCCCCGTTCCTGCGCCTGGCGCGCCGTGACCCGCGCATGGCTGCGGTGGGCGTGCGGCGCAGCGGGTACCGCCCGGCGCGCCGCGGGTCGGTGGCGCAGTCGGTGATCGCAGCGGCCTGCGGACAGTTGGTGACCGGGCGCGAGGCAGCGCGGATGGAGCGCGCCATCGTCGCGATGGCGTCTCCGCGGATGGACGACGGCCTGCGCCCTCCGCCGACGTCGGAGGCCCTGGCCGGGCTCGCCCCCGCGCGGGCGGCATCGTGCGGCCTCGCCGCGCGTCGCGCCGGTGCCATGACGCGCCTGGCCCGGGGCATGGACCTCGAGCGCCTGCACTCGGCATCCACCGCCCGGATGACCGCCCGGCTGGTGCGGGAGCCCTGGCTCGGCCCCTGGAGCGCGGGGATGGTCGGCACCTATGGCCTCGGCCGAATGGATGCCCCCGTGATCGGCGACCTCGGCCTCATGCGGATCGTGGCCGCGGAGACCGGGCGGTGGCCGGAGCCGGATGAGACGCGCGCGCTGGTGGAGCACTACGGGGAATGGAGCGGTCTCGCGAGCGCCTACCTGCTGATGCACCCGCTGGCACGCGTGGTGCGCCCGGCCGGTGCCCATCGCGCGGCCTGAGTCCCCGGCCGGCGACGGTGGCCGGGGCGGTATGCTGCCCGCCGCATGGCGTTGACCTACCGAACAGCCGGCGAGTCGCACGGCCCGGCCCTCACCACGATCATCGAGGGCCTGCCCGCCGGGCTGCCGTTGTCCCCCGATGACGTCGACGCCGACCTGGCGCGCCGCCAGCTGGGCTACGGGCGCGGCGGCCGCCAGAAGATCGAGACCGATCGCGTGCAGGTGACGGCGGGCATCCGGCACGGGCGCACGCTGGGTAGCCCGGTGGCGTTGATGGTGATGAACAGGGACTTCGCCAACTGGTCGGAGGACCGCATGGCGATCTGGGAGCCAGCGTCGGACGTGGATCCGATCACGCTGCCGCGGCCCGGTCATGCGGACCTCGCCGGCATGCAGAAGTACGAGACCGATGACCTGCGCAACATCCTCGAGCGCGCGAGCGCCCGCGAGACGGCGGCGCGGGTTGCCGCCGGCGGCGTCGCCAAGGCCCTCATCCGCCGGTATGGCATGGAGGTCCGCAGCCATGTCGTGCAGGTGGGCCCCGAGCAGGCCCCCATGCGCGACGACCTGGCACTCGCGGACTTCGACGGCGTGGATGACAGTCCCGTGCGCGCGCTCGATGGCAACGCATCCGACCGGATGCGGGCCGCCATCAAGGCGGCCGGGCAGGACAGCGACACGCTCGGCGGCATCTTCGAGGTGTGGGTGTTCGATCCGCTTCCGGGCCTGGGGTCACACGTGAGCGGGGAGACCCGGCTGGACGGGCGTATCGGCCAGGCGCTGCTGGGAATCCAGGCCATCAAGGGCGTGGAGATCGGCGCGGGATTCGAGCTCGGCCGCATCCGGGGCAGCGCCGCCCATGATGAAATCTTCTGGACCGAGGACCGTGGATACCACCGTCGCACCAACCGCTCGGGTGGCCTGGAAGGGGGGATGACCCATGGCGCCCCTCTGGTGGTCCGTGCGGCCATGAAGCCCATTGCCACCCTCAGCCGCCCCCTGGCCTCGGTGGACGTGCAGAGCAAGGAGGCCACCGCGGCGTTCAAGGAGCGCTCGGACATCTGCGCCGTACCGGCCGCCGCCGTGATCGGCGAGGCGGTCGTGGCGTTCGTGCTCGCCCAGGCGCTGGTCGAGAAGTTCGGCGGCGACTCGGTGGCCTCCCTCGATGCTGCCGTGGATCGCTACCGCGCGGTCCTGGCGCGCTAGGCGTGGGCATGGAGCGCTG
>CAZPAT010000261.1:0-2043 GCA_964584485.1 uncultured Bifidobacterium sp. | reverse complement strand
GCCAGTCGCCTGCGGAGAAGCTGCTCATCCCGCCCTTCGTGCTGTTCTTCTTCCTCCTGTATCCGCCGCGCTGGGCGAACCGACCCGGATCGCGCATCGCATCCGCCGCCGGGGGCTGCAACCTGGTGCGTCACGACGCCCTGCGCGGCGCCGGCGGATTCGCGGCGCTGAGTGACGCCCTGATCGACGACCTCGCGGTGGCACGGCTGGTGAAGTTCCGGGCGGGCCTGCCGACGCGGCTCGCGCTCAGCCACGGGCGGGTGACCAGCACCCGCCCGTACGACGACCTGGCGTCGGTATGGACCATGGTGCGCCGCAGCGCCTTCACGCAGTTGCGGCGGTCATGGCTGCTGGTGGCGCTGGTGGCCGTGGTGCTGCTGCTGATGTTCGCGGGGCCCATCGCGGCGATCGTGGCGGGGGGCATCGGCGTCGCCACCGGTGGCATCACCGCGGGCGCCTGGGCACTGGGGCTGGGGCTTGCCGGATGGCTGGCCATGGCGACTGCCGCCGGGCCCGCCACGCGCGCATTCGGGTTGTCCTGGCCGTGGTGCATGGCGCTGCCCGCCGCGGGGCTGCTGTACGGGGCGATGACGGTGGACTCCGCGGTGCGTGGCCCGCGGGGAGGCGGCTGGCGGTAGCCACCGGTCCACCCCGGATCGGAGGCGGGGCGTTCTAGCCTTGGCCGGGATGCGCATCCGTACCGCCATCGCCACCCTCGTACTCGGCGCCGTCACCATGCTGGGCATGGCCGCCACCGCGGCGGCGGACATCCCCACCGGGGTGCCCGATGCGCTGTCGCCCGAGCCGCTCGACCGCGGGGCGCTCATCGCCATGCCCGCCGTATGGCAGGTGCAGGTGACCACCCGCATGCAGGCCCTGCGCACGAAGGACGGCACGGTGGTGCGCCTCCCGCCGGCGGCCCGCGAGGTGACCCGCGAGGGCACGGCCTTCGCCGTGACCCCCAACGGGTACCTGGCCACCGCCGCCCACGTCATCCAGCCATCAGCCGATGACCTGTCGGAGGTCGCGTACTTCACGTACCTGGCGGTATCGGGCAAGCCGCACAGCGCGGAGGTCGCCGCCCGGTGGGTGGAGGAGAACGCGCCGGTCCCCGTGGGGCTGGAGCCGCTGCAGCGGGTGGTGCGCCCCGCCGCCGCCGGCGCGGCAGCGAAGGTGGACCGCGGCCTGGTGCCCAAGGTGGTGGAGACCGACGAGCTGCGCGACATCGCGGTGCTGCGCGTGGCGGGTCAGCGGAACGCCCCATCGCTGGGCCTGGACCGCGGGCTGGACACCGGCACCCCCATCGCCACGCTGGGCTACGGGTCGGAGGACCCCTTCGCCACCCCGCCGCACGGCGCCATGGTGCCCTCGGTGCGACTGGGCACCATCGGCCGCACCGGCCCCCTGGAGGACGAGCCGCTCCGCATCCTCACGTTCATCACGAATGAGGTGCAGAAGGGCGACTCGGGCGGCCCTGCGGTGGATCGCAACGGCCGGGTGCGGGGGATCGTCCTGATCAAGCGTGCCGCCGGTGGCGGGGCCATGGCGCCCACCGAGCAGCTGCTGCGGGTGCTGGGTCGCGCGAACGTCCGCGGCTGGGAGGGGCGCACGCAGTTGACCTACCGCGAGGCGCTCGATCGCCTGTCACGGTTCGACCTGGACGGCGCCCGGGCCGACCTGCGGCGCACGCTGGCGAGCTACGCCGGGCATGGGTTCGCGGGGTATGAGATCGCCCGCATCGGGGACCTCCGCGAGGCCCGCCTGGCCCTAGCCGGCGAGCCCTGGTACCGCGGCGGCCTGGTGGCCGCGGGCATCACCGCACTGCTGATTGCCGCGGTGCTGGCCGTGCTCCTGTGGAAGGCCGTCAATCGTGCGCCCGGGGTGCTGGGGCCGCGCGACCGCAAGGCGCCGTTCGACCAGGACGCCGATCCGCGGGATGACCCCTAGGCCCTAGCCGGCATCGCGCTCGGCCCTGCCCCCCAGGTGCGCGGCGAAGAAGGCCTCCATGGCGCGGTAGGCGCGCATCCGGTTGGCGGGCTTGGC
>CAZPAT010000260.1:0-2050 GCA_964584485.1 uncultured Bifidobacterium sp. | reverse complement strand
CCATCCGGCTGGCCCGCGTGATCTCGGTGGTCTCGATGCCCGACCACAGCCCGCCCAGGTCCTCCGCGCGGGTGCGCAGGATCATGGCCATCTCCTCGAGGCTGGCGTTGCCCGCGCGCTCGCCGATGCCGTTCACACATACCTCCACCTGGCGGGCGCCGACCTCGAGACCCGCGAGCGAGTTCGCGACGGCCAGGCCCAGGTCGTTGTGGCAGTGCACGGACAGCGTCACGCCTTCGAGCGTTGGCGTGCGCTCGTACAGCTCCAGCAGGAACCGCTGGAACTCGGTGGGCATGGTGTACCCGACGGTATCGGGGATATTGATGGTGCCCGCGCCCTCCGCGATGGCCGCTCCGATGACCTCGGCCACGAACGCCGGGTCCGACCGGGTGGCGTCCTCGCACGAGAACTCCACGTCGGGCGACAGCGAGCTCGCCTGCCGCACCGCGTCGATGGCCGTGGCCAGCACCTGCGCCCGGTCCATGCGCAGCTTGTGGGCCATGTGGATGTCCGACGTGGCGATGAACGTGTGAATGCGGGGCTTCCTCGCGTCCCGCACGCCCTCCCATGCGACCGCGATGTCCTTCTCGTTGGCGCGGGCGAGCCCCGCGATCGTCGGCCCCTCCACCTCGCGCGCCACGGCCTGGACCCCCTCCAGGTCGCCGGGCGACGAGATCGGGAAGCCGGCCTCGATCACGTCCACCCCAAGCCGCGCGAGCTGCTGCGCGATCTCCACCTTCTCCCGCAGGTTCAGGTGGATGCGCGGGGACTGCTCCCCATCGCGAAGGGTCGTATCGAAGAACGTGACGCGGTTGGCGTCGTCTCGGCTGGCGTCGTCGGCCGGCACGGGGGCTTCCTCCTGGCTCGTGTGGACTGATCCGGTTGCCGGGCGCATCCCGGCGTGGGTGTCGGTTCGCTCCCCCTAGCGGGGGAGGAGCAGAAGGGCGCCCAGGGTGCCGCGACCGGCCAGGAGGTTCGTGTTCGCGGTGGCGCTCATCGATGCGCAGCGTAGCGCACGCCCCGCCGGGGTGCCGTCACCCCCGGCGAAAAAGCGCGAGAGGCGGCTGGCCCCGGTGTATCGGTTGGCGACTACCGCAGGCGGGCCATCCGCGTGAGCGCACGGGCGGAGCCCGTTCGCACGCGGCGGCGTCGGCGAGTTGTCGCCAACCGATACACCGGGGCCAGCCGCACTGCTGTGGTTATCGCCGGGGGTGACAGCACCCCCGCGGGGCATCCGCTCAGATGTCCAGGGCGACGAACCACACGTCCGCGTCGCAACCCTTGGCGATCGCAGCCTGCGTGGCGGGTGGCACCGGGGAGTCCACGGTCACGCCCATGGTCGCCTGGCCCTCTGAGGACCGGCCGACGGCCATGGAGGCGATGTTGATTCCCTCATCCGCCATGACGGACCCGACGGTGCCGATCTTCCCCGGGACGTCCGCGTAGCGGAGGATGCCCACGTGACGGTCCAGTTCGAGCTCGATGGACTGACCGAGAACCTCCACCAGGCGCGGGCGCGAGGTGCTGCCCACGGTGGTGCCGGCGACCGAAACGGCGCCGATGCTCACCTTCAGGCGGCTGGTGTAGTCGCGCGAGGCCGAGGTGGTGGAGTCGCTCCACTCGATTCCGCGCTCGCGCGCACGGTCGGCGGCGTTCACCATGTTCACGGTCTCTACCGTGTGGCCGGACAGCGCGCCAGCGAGGACGGCGGTCACGAGCAGGCGGGTGTCGTGCTCGGCGATCTCGCCCTCGCAGGAGACCTCGATCGAGTCCTCGATGCCGCCGGCGATTCCTGCGGCGAGGCGGCCGAGGTGACCGGCCAGTGGCAGGAACGGGCCGACGGTGGCCATGGTCTCGGCGGAGACGACGGGGATGTTCACGGCGCTGGTCACCACGCCGCCGGTGAGAGCGGCCGCAACCTGCTCGGCGCACGCAACGCCGGCGCGCTCCTGCGCCTCGCCCGTCGACGCACCCAGATGCGGAGTGACGATGATTCCCGGCACCCCGAAGTACGGGCTCTCGGTCGCGGGCTCCTCGCGGAACACATCAA
>CAZPAT010000259.1:0-2051 GCA_964584485.1 uncultured Bifidobacterium sp. | reverse complement strand
CCTCGGCGAACATGCCCTCCAGGTCCCAGTCGGCCACCGAGGCGTCCTCGTCCTCGTAGCGGTCCACCGTCTCCACCAGCACCTCGGCGATCCAGTCGCGGGCGCGGTCGGACAGGTCGGCGCCCTCCAGCACCTGCCGCCGCTCGGCGTACACGACCTCGCGCTGCTTGTTCAGCACGTCGTCGTACTCCAGCACCCGCTTGCGGATGTTGAAGTTGTATTCCTCCACCTTTTTCTGGGCGCCCTCGACCGTCTTGGTGAGCATCTTCGAGTCGAGCGGCAGGTCGTCCCCCGGCCCGAGGCGGTCGAGCACCTTGTACATGCGGTCGCCGGAGAAGATGCGGATCAGGTCGTCCTCGGCCGAGAGGAAGAACAACGTGCGACCGGGGTCGCCCTGGCGCCCCGAGCGCCCGCGCAACTGGTTGTCGATGCGGCGGCTCTCGTGGCGCTCGGTTCCGATCACGAACAAGCCGCCCAGGTCGGGCACGCCCTCGCCCAGCTTGATGTCCACGCCGCGGCCGGCCATGTTGGTGGCGATCGTGACCGAGCCGCGCTCGCCCGCGCGCGCGATGACCTCGGCCTCCTGCGCGTGCTGCTTGGCGTTCAGCACGCTGTGCGGGATACCCCTCCGCTCCAGCATGCCCGAGAGCATCTCGGATACCTCGACGCTGATGGTGCCCACCAGCACCGGCTGCCCGAGGTCGTGCGCCTCCTTGATGGTCTCGATGACCGCGTTGAACTTGGCGTCCTTGGTCTTGAAGATCAGGTCGTTCTGGTCATCGCGGACCATCGGCCGGTGCGTGGGAACGCTGACCACGTCGGTCTCGTAGATCTTGTGGAACTCATTGGCCTCAGTGGAGGCCGTGCCGGTCATGCCCGACAACTTGTCGTACATGCGGAAGTAGTTCTGGAGGGTGATCGTGGCGAGGGTCTGGTTCTCCTCGCGGATCTTCAGGCCCTCCTTGGCCTCGATGGCCTGGTGCAGGCCCTCGGAATACCGCCGGCCCTCGAGCACGCGGCCCGTGAACTCATCCACGATGAGCACCTCGCCGTCGCGGACGATGTACTCCTTGTCCTTGCGGAAGAGCGACTCCGCCTTGAGGGCCTGGATGAAGTGGTTCACCAGCTGCCCGTGCACGTCGAGGTACAGGTGCTCGATGCCCAGCGCCCGCTCCACCTTCTCGACCCCGCTCTCCAGCGGTGCCACGGTGCGGTGCTTCTCGTCCACCTCGTAGTCGTCGCCCTTCTTCAGCGTGGGCACGATGCGCGCGAACCGGTAGTAGGTGTCGGCGGCGGCCTCGGGAACGCCCGAGATAATCAGCGGGGTTCGGGCCTCGTCGATGAGGATCGAGTCCACCTCGTCCACGATGCAGAACGAGTGGCCGCGCTGCACGCAGTCGTCCAGCCGCACGGCCATGTTGTCGCGCAGGTAGTCGAACCCGAACTCGGAGTTGGTGCCGTAGGTGATGTCGGCGGCGTAGGCCTGCCGGCGCTGGTCCTCGGGCATCATCGCGCCGATCACGCCGACGCTCAGGCCCAAGGCCTCGTACACGGGCGACATCCACTGGGCATCGCGCCCTGCCAGGTAGTCGTTCACCGTCACCACGTGAACGCCCTTGCCGGTGAGCGCATTCAGCGCCACCGCGGCGGTGGCCGTGAGGGTCTTGCCCTCACCCGTCTTCATCTCGGCGATGCGTCCCTCGTCCAGCACCATGGCGCCCACCAACTGCACGTCGTAGTGCCGCATGCCGAGGGTGCGCCACGATGCCTCACGCACGAGCGCAAAGGTCTCGTCCAGAACCTCGTCGGTGGTGGCGCCGTCGGCGAGGCGCTCCCGGATCGAGTCGGCGCGCTCGCGCAGCCCGGCGTCGGAGAGGTCCTGCATCTCCGGCTCCAGCGCGTTGATGCGCTCCGCCCGCTGGATGCGCTGCTTCATCCCGCGCCCCTCGCCGAAGCGCAGGACCTTGTTGATCAACTCCGTGCTCATGCAGGCGTGTCCGAGCGGCCGCTTACGGGAGTCCGGAGCGTACCAATGAGGCCTGCGCCTACCC
>CAZPAT010000258.1:0-2053 GCA_964584485.1 uncultured Bifidobacterium sp. | reverse complement strand
CATACGCATGGATGCTCGACCGTGATCACCGGCGCCTGGCGTTCGCGATCGAGTCGGCGTCCGAGAGCCCCCTGGGCAGCGGGGCGCTGGCGGGAAGCGGATTCGCCATCGATCGCGACATGACCGCCGCCGACCTCGGGTTCCGCGGCATCACGCACAACAGCATGGACGCCGTGGGAAGTCGGGACGCCCTGCTCGACTACCTGTCCTTCGCCGCGCAGTTGGGCGTACACCTGTCCCGGCTGGGGGCGGAGTTCGTCTGGTGGTCATCGGAGGAGGCGGGGTTCGTCGTCCTCGACGACGCCTATGCGTCGGGGTCGTCGATGCTGCCGCAGAAGAAGAACCCCGATGCCGCCGAGCTGGCCCGCGCCAAGGCCGCACGGCTGGCGGCCGACCTGTCGGGTCTGCTGGGGGTGCTGTCGGGCCTGCCGCTCGCCTACAACAAGGACCTGCAGGACGACAAGCACTACGTGTTCGACGCCGCGGACACCCTGGACCTCCTCCTCCCGGCGATGACGGGCATGGTGGGCACGGCCACCTTCCGGGCCGAGGTCATGAACGCAGCGGCGGACGAGGGCTTTCTCGCCGCCACGGACCTCGCCGATCACCTGGTCCGCGAGGGCTGGCCGTTCCGCCGGGCGCACGAGGCCGTGGGCGCGCTCGTGCGCGCGTGCTCCGAGCGGGGTACGGGCCTGACCGGCGCGACCCCCGAGGACCTGGCGGCCGCGGGCCTCGGTGACGTGGCGATTCCCGACCTGGGAGCCCGTGCGTCGGTGGAGGCCAAGGACGTGCCGGGTGGCACGGCCCGCGCGCGCGTGCTTGCCCAGGCCGATGCAATAGAGCAGCGGGTGGCGGCCTGGTGAGTGCCCGCGCCCGCGCCGTCGGGCGGGCGTTCTTCGACCGGCCGCCGGATGTGGTGGCCGAGGACCTCATCGGGTGCGAGGTCTCCATCGGCGGCGCCGGCGGCGTGGTGGTGGAGGCGGAGGCGTATGGCCAGGACGACCCCGCATCGCATTCCCACCGCGGGCCGACGCCTCGCTGCCAGTCGATGTTCGGCCCGCCGGCGACGATCTACGTGTACCTGATCCATGGCATCCACTGGTGCTTCAACCTCGTGTGCGAGGAGGAGGGGAGGGGCGCAGCCGTGCTCATCCGCGCAATCGAGCCCACCCACGGCCTCGACGCGATGCGGGCGCGGCGAGGAGTGGACGATGACCGGCTCCTGTGCGCGGGCCCCGGTCGGCTCACGCAGGCCCTCGGCATCACGGGCGCCCTCGACGGGCTGGGCACGCGGGCGGCGGGGCTGCATGTCGGACGCCGCCGGGACGCGGTGGAGGTTGCGCGCGTCCCGCGCATCGGGATATCAGCGGCCACGGACCTCCCGTGGCGTATGGTGGCGCGCGGATCCCGCTTCGTGTCCCGTCCCATCCCCAGGAGCCTCACCCCATGAGTACACAGGACCTCCTCGCGCGCGCCGTGGACGTTCAGCCCCCGGGCGAGATCGAGGAGCGCCTGGCTGCCGGCCGCCCCCTGCGGGTGAAGCTGGGCGTCGACCCCACGGCGCCGGACATCCATCTCGGCCACGCCGTGGTGCTCGGCAAGCTGCGCGAGTTCCAGGATGCCGGGCACACCGCCGTCCTCGTCATCGGGGACTGGACCGCGCGCGTCGGCGACCCGTCCGGACGCTCCTCCACCCGCCCCATGCTCTCCGCCGAGGAGATCGAGGCCAACGCCGAGACCTATCAGTCGCAGGCCTTCACCATCCTCGACCCCGATCGCACCGAGGTGCGGCGCAACGGCGAGTGGTTCGCCGACATGGGTCTGGAGCCGCTGTTCCGCCTTGCCGGCACCACCACCGTGAACCAGTTGCTCCGGCGGCGGGACTTCGCCGAGCGCATGGCGGACGACCGACCGGTCTCCGTGCTGGAGCTGATCTATCCCCTCATGCAGGCGTACGACTCGGTCATGCTGGATGCCGACGTGGAACTCGGCGGCACCGATCAGCTGTTCAACCTGATGCTGGGGCGCGAGGTGCAGCAGGCATACGGGGGCA
>CAZPAT010000257.1:0-2059 GCA_964584485.1 uncultured Bifidobacterium sp. | reverse complement strand
CTGGACCCTGCACACCTGCCCGACATGGTGGCCGACCCGTTCGGCCCCACCGCACCCGTCGCGGGAATCGCGCCCCCGGCCATGGTCCGGGACCGCCGCGGCGAGGGGCGTGGCCTCGCCCTGGTGTGCGCGCTGGCATACGCCGATGCCGGTGTGGCCGCGGTGGTCGCGGACATTCCCCGCCGTCGCGCGGCCCTGCGCGATGTTCTCGCCCCCGGCCGGCTCGGGGTGGATGCCGCGGTGATCGGGGGGGACCGCTGCGATGCGGCCGCCATCCGCGACCGCCTCGCGCTCGCGCGCGGCGGGCGCGTGCTCGCCCTGCTCGACTACCGCGCACTGCGCGAGGTGGACCTGCCCACGGGCGTGCACCTGGTGGTGATCGACCCGCCCGTGACCGATGTCGATGCGGGCTGGCTGCGGGCAGCCGCCGCCGGGCGCACCGTGCACCTGGCGTGGGGTCCCGACGAGGTCGACCTCGCCCTGCGCGTGATGCAGGCCGACCTCGCCGTGCGGGACGTAGCCGCCGGCATCTGGCCGGGCCTGCCCGCGGACGGGGCGCTGCTGCCCTGGGGGCCGGCTGCCGATGCGGCGCTCGCCGGCGCCGGCCCGGTCGTCCGCGCGCCCCGCGCGGTGGCGGTGGCCCTCGCGGCCCTTGCCGAGGCGGGCCTGGTGATGGTGGGTGACGACGGGGTGCGCGTGGTGGCGGGCGCCCCCCGCGCGGACCTCGCGGCCGGGGCAGTCGGGCGTCGTGCCCGTGCCCTGGCCGACGAGGCCGCCGCCATGGCGGGCCGCGCCATGACCACCGACCTGTTCGGGGCCGTGCCGGATGCGCTGCATGGCATGACCGGCGCGTTATCGTAGGGGCCATGGGCACTCCCCTCGCAGACCTCGGACTCACGTCGCCCACCGGCGACGCCGACCTGGAGGGCCTCGTGCGCGAAGTCGAGGCGCACCACCCCGATTGCGACCGTGACGCCATCCGTCGCGCGTATGCCTTCGCGGAGGAACGGCACGGCGGCCAGCAGCGGCACTCCGGCGAGCCGTACATCACGCACCCTCTGGGCGTGGCGCGCATCGCCGCGGGCCTTGGGCTGGATGCCGAGACCATCCAGGCAGCGTTGCTCCACGACGTGGTCGAGGACACCGGCGCCACGCTGGACGACGTGGAGGCGGCGTTCGGTCCCCAGGTAGCGGCCATGGTCAACGGCGTCACCAAGCTCACGCGCATCCACTTCGAGAGCCAGGAGGAGCGGCAGGCCGAGAACTACCGCAAGCTCATCATCTCGATGTCGTCGGACATCCGCGTGCTGCTGGTCAAGCTTGCCGACCGCCTGCACAACATGCGCACGCTGTCGTACATGAGCAAGTCCAAGCAGATACAGAAGGCGCGCGAGACGCTGGAGGTCTACGCGCCGCTGGCCCATCGCCTGGGTATCCAGTCACTCAAGTGGGAACTGGAGGACCTCTCGTTCGCCGCGTTGCATCCGAAGCGCTACGCCGAGATCCAGCAGATGGTCAACCAGCGGCGCGGTGACCGCGAGGACTACGTGCACGACGCAGGCGAGATCCTGCGGGCGGAGTTGCGCGAGGTGGGGATCGAGCCCGTGGAGATCACCGGGCGCGCGAAGCACTTCTACTCGATCTACGAGAAGATGACCCGCAAGGGCAAGGAGTTCAACGAGATCTACGACCTCACCGCGATGCGGGTGATCGTGGAGTCGGTGAAGGACTGCTACGGCGCGGTGGGGATCATCCACTCGCTCTGGAAGCCCATGCCCGGGCGGTTCAAGGACTACATCGCCATGCCGCGGCTGAACATGTACCAGTCGCTGCACACCACGGTGATCGGGCCGCAGGGAACGCCGCTGGAGATCCAGATCCGCACCCCCGAGATGCACCACACCGCGGAATACGGCGTGGCGGCCCACTGGATGTACAAGGCCGAGGGTCGCGGCAGCGGCGGTTCGGGTGACGGGCTCGAATGGCTCTCGCAGATGATGGACTGGCAGCAGGACACGACGGACCCCGGCGAGTTCATGGAGAGCCTGCGCAGCGACCT
>CAZPAT010000256.1:0-2065 GCA_964584485.1 uncultured Bifidobacterium sp. | reverse complement strand
GAACCCCGGGGACAGTCCCCGGGGGTAGGGACAGTCCCCGGGGGTAGGGACAGTCCCCGGGGGTAGGGACAGTCCCCGGGGGTATTCGTTGCCCGTGTTGCGGATGGGTGCGTGGGTGAGCGCTTGGCTACCGGCAGCCGACGGGAGGGTCAATGCCGCGCCAAGCACGGGGGCTCGAGGGGGCGGGTCCGCACCACCTGACAGCACGCGGTTCGAACCGCATGGACATCTTCCGGGATCCCGCCGACTACCAATCGTTCATCACCGCGCTGTCCGTGATCGGCGATGGGCGCGATTGGATCTGCCTCGCGTACTGCCTCATGCCGAACCACGTCCACCTCGTCGTGGGTGGCGAGCCGGTGGCGATCAGCCGCGGCATGCACGCTCTACTGGGAGGCCATGCCCAGCGCTTCAATCGACGTCATGGGCGCTCCGGACACCTGTTCGGCAACCGCTTCCATCACGTGTCCATCGCGGACGACCGGCAACTGCACGCCGTGCTCCGCTACGTGGCCTTGAACCCCGTGCGAGCAGGCCTGGCACCACGGGCTGCGACGTGGCCATGGAGCAGCTACGCCGCCCTGGAGAGCGGCACCCTGCATCCAGGGGCAATCGACCGCGAGGCCCTCGACGGGCTGATCGACCCGTACTTCCTGCGCCGCATGGTCGACGACCCGAGCGCCTCTGCCGGGGACAGTCCCTCCCCCCGGGGACAGTCCCCGGGGGGAGGGACTGTCCCCGGGGTGTAGGGGCAGCCTCATCTGAACCCGAATCGCTTTCCGGAACCTTGCGATTCGGCAAGCCCCTGCACATGGATTGCTTACAGGTCGCGCGTTGGCTCCCCCCACACCCTGACAAGGAGCCAGCATGTCCTCCCGAATCACCCGAGTCGCCGCGACCGTCGTGGCGCTCACCGCAGGGGCCGCCGCCCTCTCGGCGAGTCCCGCCCTCGCCCGGGGCGGCAACGGCGACCGCGCACGTGACGGTGCCGGCCAGCAGCGTCCCGGCCAGGACCGCGAGCGGCCGCGGGCGCCCGGTGCCGTTCAGCCAGGCGTGGGAATCAACCTTCCCGATGACGGCCCGGACATGCCGGGCCAGCCGCGAACCGCAGGCCCGCAGCGGGGACCTGCCGCCGAGCCCGGCGACGGCACCACGCGCCCACGTGCCGATGCCGGCGATACGTGGCTTCCCCGCGGCATTCGACGCGGACGCAGCTTCCGCGTGGGCTGCGACTTCGTGACCTCCGGCATGTTCGATCCGATCGTGTTCCCCGGTCAGAACCCGGCAGGCCACGACCACCAGTTCTTCGGGGGGCTGTCCATCTCCGCCGACTCCACGCCCGCATCCCTGGTTGCAGCCAACGCCGACCGCGACTCGACCAGCTGCGGTCACTCCCGCGACGGGTCGGCGTACTGGGTGCCGGCCCTGCAGGTGGTGGACGACCCGGCCAACCCGGTGGCGCTGGAGCCCGACGAGATCCGCGTGCGCTACGCCGCCCCGCGCGGCCAGCGCGTGCGCGCCTTCCCCGCCGGGTTCACCGCGATCGCCGGCGACAAGGCCGCCACCGAGGTGCAGGCACACGCAGGATGGCGGTGCGAGTACGACCGACGCGGCACCGCCCTCGCCGCGCAGCCGCCGCTGTGCGACACCGACGAGGCCATCGTGGGCGTGGTCCGGTTCCCCAACTGCTGGGACGGCACCAACCTGTCCAGCGCCACGCAGGATCACATCGCCTACCGCAAGGGACGCACCTGCCCCGACACGCATCCGGTGGCGCTGCCCGAGATGACGCAGGAGGTCTTCTGGGTACCCGATGGCGGGCAGCACCAGTACGCGCTGTCCTCGGGCAGCACGGCCGGGCTGCACGCCGACTTCATGAACGGCTGGGACCAGCGCGCGCTGAACCGCCAGGTGCGCCGCTGGCTGAACCGCCGCCGCTAGCCGGCGGGTGCCTGCCCGCCTCGCGCCACGCGGGGGGCGGGCAGGCACCGGTTTCCTTTCCCCGTGCCCACGGCTCCATCACATCTCGCAACCGGGGCGCAACATCGGTGCGGCACGCTGGCCC
>CAZPAT010000255.1:0-2081 GCA_964584485.1 uncultured Bifidobacterium sp. | reverse complement strand
CGTCGGAGCGCGTTCATGGGGGGCGGGATGCTAGTCCCGCACGGTGAGACGGGCGTTGCGGGTGGCATTCCCGCTGCCTCCTAGGCGAACTTCGCCCCCGCGAGGCTGGTGCCCGAGTGGGCGGGCGGACCACCATTCGGCTCCACCGAGATGTCCACCGCCGCGTAATCGGCAGGAGCGGGAAGCGGCAGCGTCAGGTCCACGTCGGGTGACGACGGGGTGAACGATCCCACCGACGTCATCTCGGTGGAGCCCTTCTCCAGCACCCACACCTCGTAGTGGTGGCCCGGCGGTGGCGGCGGCACGTCGCGCAGGGCCACCTCGACGGCTCCGCCCGCCTCGTCGGCCGCGTAGAGCGACGCGGTGCCGGACACCCCGTCGCCACCCTGCGCCACCACGGCGGTGCTGGCGGTGAGCGGACCCGGGTCGTCGCCCCCAGCGGTGAGCGATGCGGTTACGCCCACGGCGATCGCGGCCGCGCAGGCGGCCGCGGCAAGGGAGGCGAGCACCGTGCGCCGGCGTGCGCGGCGCGCGTCGAGGCTGATCACCGGCGCGAGTGGCGCGGGGCCAGCCTCCTCCTCTGCGACCGCGGCGACGATGCGGTCACCCAGGTCCGGGGGCGGTGGAACGGGCGGCAACGCGCCGCGCAGGGCGCGCATGGTGGCCTCGTCTTCAGGTGTCAGGTGATCGTTCATCAGTCATGCCTCCAGGCCGAGATCCCTGGCGACGTCCCGCATGCGCCCGAGGGCGAGTCGCATGCGGCTCTTCACGGTGCCGAGCGGAAGTGCCAGCCGGTCGGCGATCTCCGATTGGGACAAGCCGTCGAAGTACCCCAATTGCAGCACGTCGAGCTGCTCCTGTGGCAGTCGTGCCATCGCCTCCCCCACGCGCACCGCGGCATCGGCATCGGCCACCACGTCCGCGGTATCCGGGGCCGTGCCGGTGGGCTGGACCTCCTCCTGCGGCGTCGGGCGACGCGACTGCCCGCGCACTGCATCGAGGGCACGGTTGCGGGCGATCGCGCACAGCCAGGTGCTGGGCTGCGCGCGCCCCGGGTCGAACGTGCGGGCGGTACGCCATGCCGCCATGAAGGCATCCTGCGTGCACTCCTCGGCTGCCTGCGCGTCACCCGTGATGCGGAAGGCGATCGCATGGAGCATTCGCCCGTACCGCCCGTAGAGATCCCCGAGCGCCGCCTGATCGCCCGCGGCCATGCGGACGAGAAGCCGGGCGTCGATATCGCCGGCATCCCGGGCATCCGCGGAAGTGCGCTCCACGTGACCATCATAAGCCGCGTGGGAGCGCGCCCGGCGCGCGGGCAGGTCGGTGACGACGGCCGCCATGGCCTGCGCGCCGGGCATTCCCGCTACCTCAGGGCCGGCGGGATCAACACGTTGTTGATCACGTGGATCACGCCGTTGCTGGCCATGACGTTGGCCTTTGTCACCACGGCGTTGTTGTTCAGCCGGACCACGCCCTTCTTCGTGCGGACCTTGATGCCGCTCCCCTCCAGGCTCCGCACCGCGTAGTACTTGGTGATCTGCGGCGCGAGCACCTGCTTGGGCAGCACGTGGTAGGTGAGCACGGCCTTCAGCTGGTCAGGGTTGGCCTTGAGGGCTGCGAGGGTCTCGGCCGGAACCTTCTTGAACGCCGCGTTCGTCGGCGCGAAAACGGTGAACGGGCCCTTGGCCGAGAGGGCGTTCACCAGCCCGGCCTCCTTCACCAGCGAGACCAGCGTCGAGAACTGCGGGTTGGACGATGCCACCTGCACGATGTTCTGCTTCGGCTTCGCGGGCGCGCTGTCGTGCGTCTGCGCCAGGGCGGGTGCTGCCGCCACCGATGCAGCGGCGGCGATTGCGCCAAGGGCGGGAAGAAGGCGGGTACGCGTGGACATCAGGTTCTCCTCGGTCGGGGCCCGATCCCATCGGGCCGTTCGACCGTGGTACGACCGCCACGGATGTTTGGATCACCCACCCGGCGGACGATGTTCCGCCGGAACCCGCCGGGGCGCTACGGGCGGACGGCACCCACGTAGTCGTGCATGCGGTCGGCGAGCGGGAAGATGCTGACCACCTTGCCGG
>CAZPAT010000254.1:0-2082 GCA_964584485.1 uncultured Bifidobacterium sp. | reverse complement strand
ATGTCGCCGTTCACGTGTCGAGCGCCGCCAGGTCGAGCATGTCGGCCACCACGCGATCGAACCCGATCCCGGCGACCTCGGCGGCCTTGGGCAGCAGGCTGGTATCGGTCATGCCCGGGATGGTGTTGACCTCCAGCACCCACAGGCGGCCCTCGTCGTCGAGGATGAGGTCCACGCGGGCAATCCCCCGGCACCCGAGGGCACGGGCGGCGGCGATGCTCACGGCGGCGGCCTCCTGCACCGTGGCCTCGTCCAGGTCCCGCGGCGGGCGCAGTTCGGTCTCGCCGGGCGTGTAGCGCGCCTCGAAGTCATAGAAGTCATGCCCCAGCGGGACGGCCTCGATCACCGGCAGCGCCCACGGGTCGCGGGCCATCACCACGCTCACGGCCAGTTCGCGTCCGGGCACGAACCGCTCCACCAGAACGCGGTCGTCGAACCCCATGGCGTTCAGGATGGCGCCGCCCAGGTCGCCCGGCTCGCGGACGATCGAGATGCCGAGCGCCGACCCCTGCCGCGCCGGCTTCACGCACAGCGGCAATCCCAGCGCCTGCTGGATCTCGGGCAGCGCCTCGGCGGCGCCCATCTTGCTGAAGGCCTCCTTCGAGAAGGCATAGCCGTGCGGGGTGGGCACGTCCGCCGCGCGGAACAGGGCCTTGGATACCACCTTGTCCATGGCCCGCTCGCTGGCCAGCACGCCCGACCCGGTGTAGGGGATCTTCAGGATCTCGAGGATCTCCTGCACCGTGCCGTCCTCCCCGCCCCGCCCGTGCAGCGCGATGAACACCACCTCCGGTCGCCCGTCGCGAAGCGCGCGCACCAGGTGCTGGTCGGCATCGATGGCGACCACCTCGTGCCCCAGGCGACCCAGCGCCAACTCCACGTTGGTGCCCGAGCGAAGCGATACCTCGCGCTCCAGCGAGGGACCGCCCTTGAGGACGGCGACGCGGCTCATCGCGCGCCGGGGTTGAGGGCGTCGTGCAGCGCGATGAAGTCGGTGACGACATCACCCAGCCGCCCGATGCCCTCGGTGATCACGCTCTCCGGCACGCCCGAGAAGTTCAGCCGCATGGAGTTCCGGCCGCGGCCGTCGAGGAACGCTCCCTCGCCGGGCACGAACGCCACCTGGCGCTCCAGGGCCTTGGCCTGCAGCGCCGTGGTGTCGATGAAGTCCGGCAGCGTGGCCCATACGAACAGCCCGCCGCGCGGGCGGGTCCAGGTGGCACCCTCGGGGAAGCGCGCCTCCAGCGCGGACAGCATGGCGTCGCGCCGACGGCGGTAGATGCCGGTGACCCGGGCCACGTGCTCGCGGTAGTCGTAGCGGCGCAGGTACTCGGTGACGAACCGCTGGGTGAGCGTGCTGGAGCACAGATCCGCGGCCTGCTTGCCCAGGTTCATCTTGCGCAGCACCTGCGGGGGCGCCACCGCCCAGCCCACGCGCACGCCGGGCGCGAGGATCTTCGAGAACGTCCCCAGGTACACCACCCACCCGGCGCCATCGTCCAGCTCATACAGGGTGGGGAGCGGGTCACCCTCAAACCGGATCTGCCCGTAGGGGTTGTCCTCGATGATGAGCAGCCCCACCCGGTGCGCGAACTCCACCAGGCGCTCGCGCCGCTCCCGCGACATCGTTACGCCCGCGGGATTCTGGAAGTTCGGGATGGTGTAGAGGATCTTCGGCGGGCGGCCCTCGGCGGCCAGCCGGTGATAGGCCTCCTCCAGCAGGTCCTCGCGCATGCCGTCGTCATCCATGGGCACATGGGTCACGTCGGCGCCGTACGCGGTGAAGCACGGCGCGGCCCCCGGGTACGTGGGGCCCTCCGCCAGCACGGGGTCGCCGCGGTTCACGAACGTGCGGATGCTGAGGTCGATCGCCTGCTGCCCGCCCGTGGTGATGAGGACGTCGTCCGCGCGGGCGCGGGCGCCCTCGTCGGCCATCACCGACACGATCTGCTCGCGCAGGTCGCCCATGCCGTCGGTGGGTCCGTACTGCAGCGATGCCGCGAGGAAGTCCGTGCCGATCTCCCCGGCGATCTCGTCGAAGATCTCGCGCGGGAACGTCTCGGTGTCGGGCAGCCCGCCGGC
>CAZPAT010000253.1:0-2087 GCA_964584485.1 uncultured Bifidobacterium sp. | reverse complement strand
CGCAGCGGCCGGGTCCCGGGGTGGGTGCACCCGGCGAGGCGGATGGGCCATTGGGGACGTCGGCGCTGTAGTTGAGGCGTCCGATGTCCATCCAGGCCGCCTCGCCCGTGGCGGGGATGCCGGCACGCTGCGGGCGCCAGTAGGTCATGGTCACGCTGACCGGCCCCGCAGCGGGCACGGGGATGGGGTTGGCCATGGTTCCGCTTGTCGCGGGGTAGGCGACGCCCGTCGCGGGCCCTCCGTTCACCGAGTATGACTGCAGCGCGGGGGTCGTCCCGAAGACGAAGTTGAGCATCCCGGCCACGCGCGTGCCATCAGGCATTACCTCGGTCAGCACATCGCCGGAGCGGATCTGGCTGCTGGTCGCGCCGGTCTGCAGCTGGAAGTCACCGGTGGGGCCAACAGTGAGCGGCCCGAAGCCCGGGGCGCTCGGCCACGGGGCTCCACCTGCCGAGCCCGTCCCACCGTATGAGCAGTAGACGAGCCCCGTGCAGTCCAGGCGGGCACCGGCACCGGCCACCGGAATCGCCAGGCCCTGAAACTGCTGCATGGTGGAATCAATCGCCGCCTGCGTGAGGCCACCCTGGTTGAAGTTGAGCGACCGGTCCATGTCCAGCTTGTAGTTGGAGAACAGGCGGAGATGGGAGCTCGCGCCGGGCGATGCCGATGGCGCTGCGGGGCCTGCCGAGCCACCGGGGGGTGCCGGCGTGCCGGGCACAGCGGGCGTGCCCGGCGGCGGAGCGCCGGGCCCGGTTGCGGGCGGCGGTGCCTGGTTCGCACGCTGTCCGCGCTGGGCCGGGCGGTCGAAGTTGTCGAGGATCATGTTGCCGTTGTCGTCAACATCGAACACGCCCGGAAGGCCGTCCTTGTCGTAGTCGTAGCCCGGGGAGTTCCTGCCGCTGGGGCGCGACTTGACGAGGCCCAACTTGCGTGCGCCGATCGGGTTGCCCTTCTTCGCGCGCGCCTTGAACGATGCGACGGTGCGGGAGGTGCTCACCGTGCGGGTGGGCCGTGCCACGCCGCTCCGCACTCGGATTGCCCCGAGGGACGTACCGGCCCGCACGCCTGTGATCGCCCAGCGGCCATTCGACCGGGTGCCGACGACCACCGGAGCCTTGTACGTGCCCTTCCGCGTGAGCAGGTGGAGCGTCATGGTCGGGCAGGTGGGCCGCAACTTTGCGCGCCGTCCCCCTGCTACCGACACCTTGCCATTCGGGCAGACCGCCGCAAGGCGGTAGCCACGCGGGATCGTGGCGGTAACGGCTGCGTACCGCTTTGCCTTCTTGGCTGTCTCCGATGGCCCCGTTGCCGCTGCGGCGTTGCCCGCCAGCAGTGCAAGGGGGGCAACGACGGCGACTGCGCCCGCGATGAGGGGTGTACGGGAGAAGGTGCGGCCCATCGGTAATCCTCCACGTGCTGCTGACGAAGATTTGATCTTGACCGTACCGGACGCGCCCGACCGATGAATGATCCCCGGGTGGGGCACCCCGTCGGGGGCAGCGCCCGGGCACCCGATGCGCTGCGTCTGTCGGCTGCCGCTAGCGTTCCGGCAACTGCTGCTGCGGCGTGCGGCGGCCCGGATGAATCGGAGACTCCTCATGGCACTGAGGCGACCTGCAGCCATCGCGGCATCGCTCGCGGCATCCGCCCTGCTGGTTGGCGGGCTCGCGGCCTGCGGTAGCGATGAAACCGCCGCGGAGACGGTGGCTGCTACCACCGCTGCCGCAGATACGACCGCGAGCACCGGCACCACCGACAAGGTGGGCGGGACGGCCACATGTGATGCCGCATCGCTGGTGGAGGCCGCGCAGGGCGCGGACCCGAACGTGACCGGGCTCGACGACCCCAACGCCTTCGGGTGCGCCGATGGCTGGGCCTACGCGTCGGTGGACACCGAGGACGAGTCCTCCGCGTACGCGGAGGTGGTGGTGTTCGAGGCCGAGGGCCAGTTCTGGGTTCCCAAGGACCGCGCCGAGGTGTGCAAGGCCCCGGGCGACCAGGTGCCGGAGTCGCTCTACCAGGCGGCCTGCGAAACGAGCTAGCTGCAGACGGTGTCGCTCACCGTGCCGTCCGGGCAGGTGGTGTTG
>CAZPAT010000252.1:0-2089 GCA_964584485.1 uncultured Bifidobacterium sp. | reverse complement strand
TGTCCTCGACCGCCACGAGCACCTCCACGTGGCGCGCGACCTCCGGCAGCGCATCGAACGCCAGCTGCACGGCGGGTCCGGCCTTCGAGGTGACGATTCCCACCCGGCATCCCGCTGCGCGGAGGTCGGCGAGCATCTGCGCGACCCCGGGATAGGGACGGATGAGCTCGGCGGTGTGCGCGTGGTTCCATGCGCGCTGGGCGCGCACCAGTTCACCGGCCCGGTCCGCGTCGAAGGCCTGCATCTGCTCGATCAGCGGCCGGCCCACGTTTGCGAGCAGCTCGTGGTCGGGAAGATCCGTGCCGAGCACCGTCTGCACCGCATGGCGGTGGCTCTCGCGGATGAGCGCGACGGTGTCCACCACCGTGCCGTCAAGGTCGAACAGCACCGTGCCGAAGCGCGGCACGGGGCTACGACACCCCGGCGACCGACCGCAGCATCTCGTCCAGCTCCCACCGGGCCATGCGATCCATGCCCTCCAGGTCGGTCAGGTCGAAGTGCAGGGGCGTGACGCTCAGGAGGTTGTCATCGATCGCCGAGAGGTCGGTGCCCGGCTGCATGTCATGACTCATCGGCTCGCCGTAGATGCGGAAGTGGCGGGAGGTGCCGCGGGTCCCCTCGAGCACCAGCGAGTCGTCGTACACCCGGCGCCCCAGGCGGGTGACGCGCGCGCCCGCGAGGTCGGCCGGCGGCACCCCGGGGCCGTTGACGTTGAAGATCACATGGCGGGGGAACGTCTCCTCGCAGGCCAGCGGCACGAGCTTCGCGGCGAACGCCGTGACCGCCCGGAAGTCGTACTCCGGCCCCGGGCCGCTGCCACCGCCCAGGGCGTCCTGGCTCACCGCGATGGCCGGTATGCCCAGCATCACGCCCTCGAGCGCCGCTGCGACCGTTCCCGAATAGGTCACGTCATCCCCGAGGTTCAGCCCCAGGTTGGCGCCGCTCACCACGACATCGGGGGGGTCGCCGATCAGCCCCAGTGCCCCGAGCCGCACGCAGTCGACCGGCGTGCCTCCCACCGCGTGCGCGGCAAAGCCGTCGGCCATCTGCACGTCGTCCACCACCAGCGGGTCGTGGATGGTGATGCCGCGCGCGATCGCGCTGCGGTTCGCGTCCGGCGCGATCACGAACACGTCCCCCAGGTGATCCACGGCCTGCCGCAGGGCCAGGATGCCGGGTGCGTGCACGCCGTCGTCGTTGGTCACCAGGATCCTCACCGCGTGTCCAATGCTAGTGCCGACCCCGGGCATCGCGGGACGGCAGCGCAGTCCAGGAGCGGCCCCGGGGTATTCCCTTCGGTCGCGAATCGGAAGCGCGAGGCCCCGTGGCTGCGCGACGGGGCCTGGCGTCGTTTCGTCTTCCCTCCGGGAATACCCCGGGGCCGCTCCTGGACTAGGCCCGTGTGGGATACCGGACGCCGACGAGCGTGAGGGCGTGGGGCGGCGCCGTGGGCCCGGCCGCCGACCGCGGCGCGCCATCCAGCAGGGCGACGTACGACTCGACCGTACGCGCCCCCCGGGCAACGTCAAGCATCGTGCCGACCACCACGCGCACCATGTGGCGCAGGAATGCATCGGCCTCGATACGCAGCACCAGTTCATCCCCCTCGTCCCGCCATGCGCAGTGCAGCACGGTGCGATCAAAGAACACATGCTGCGTGTCGGTGGGGGTGAACGCCGTGAAGTCATGCTGCCCCTCGGTGGCGGCCGCGCAGGCGTCAAGGGCCGCGCGATCCAGCGGGCGACCCACGTGCCGGAGCGTCCGTGCCCGTCGCAGGGGCGCGGGTGGGCCCACCAGGATGCGGTAGTCGTACGCGCGGCTCGTGGCGTCGGCGCGGGCGTCGAATCCCTCGGGGGCCGGGGCGGCGGCCCGCACCGCGACGTCGTCGGGCAGCAGGCCGTTCAGCGACCGGCAGAGCCGCTCCGCATCCGGCGCACGGGCGCCCGCGGGCACCGCCAGGCTCACGACCTGGGCGGTGGCGTGAACCCCGGCATCGGTGCGACCGGCCACACGCACGTCCGGCCGTCGCCCCATCACGACCTCGAGGGCGTCCCGGAGGACGCCCTCGATCGTGCGCTCGGATGGCTGC
>CAZPAT010000251.1:0-2096 GCA_964584485.1 uncultured Bifidobacterium sp. | reverse complement strand
GGGTTCGACCGCTTCGCCGTGGCCGGACACGACCGCGGGGGGCGCGTGGTGCGGCGCATGTGCCTGGACCACCCCGAGCGCATCTCCGCCGCCGCGGTGCTGGACATCGTGCCCACGGCCACCGTGTTCGCCACCACCGATCAGGCGCTCGCCACGGCCTACTACCACTGGTTCTTCCTCATCCAGCCGGGCGGCCTGCCCGAGCGCATGATCGGCGCCGACCCGCGGTGGTGGCTGCGCGAGACCCTGCGCCGGTGGGCGGCCCCGGGCTTCGCGTTCGACCCGGCGGCGCTCGCCGCCTACGAGCAGGCGTTCGACGACCCCGCCACCATCCACGCCCAGTGCGAGGACTACCGGGCGGCGGCCACCATCGACCTCGCGCACGACGCCGCGGATGCGGGCAGCCGCATCGGGTGCCCGTTGCTGGTGCTGTGGGGCCGCCACGGCGCGATGGAGCGCATCTACGACGTCCTCGGCACATGGACCGATCAAGGCGTGGACGTGCGCGGGCGGGCACTCGACTCGGGGCACTTCCTCGCCGAGGAGGCTCCCGGGCAGACGGCCCGGGAACTGCTGGGGCTGCTCTAGCCCGCCTTCAGGCGCAGCCGCCCGCGTCCGCGGGTACGGGCGGCGCCATCGGGCGCACCGCCGAGCACCAGGCGGGTCAGGTCCTCCTCGGCCACGGCCGCCCGGGCCTCGGCGTCCATCACGCGCCGGCGCAGCAGCAACACCTCCTCGCGGGCGCGCGCGAGCGCCGCCTCCGTGGCATCGAGCGCGGCCTGCATGGCGCGTGCCTCCGACACCGCGTCGGCCATCTCGCGGGGGTCCACCCCCGCCTGCGATCGCGCCGGGGCCAGCGACACCAGGCCCGCACGCAACAGATCGACTGCCCGCACCGCCCGTCGCCCGTCGGCATCGAGGTCGGCCGGAAGGCTGCCGCGCTCCACGCGCCGCTCCAGCGACTTGCGTGAGCACCCGGCCAGCCGGGCGGCGTCGGTGAGCGGCATCAGGCGATCGGGATCCACGCCCGGTCTGTTCGTCGCGCCGCGGCGCGACCCTGCCCGCGGCGCGCTAGGCGCTGGCGGATTCCGGGCTGGCGAGGGCCGCCACCACGCGGCCGTCCACCTCATCCAGGTCGCCGCGCACGATGCACATGCCGAGCGCCCTCAGCACCCGGTCGGGAGCCGGGGGCGGCGCCTGCGGATCCATCTCGGCCAGTCGCGCCGCCACGGCCGCCCACAGGACGCTGCGGGGGATGCCGCCGGGAACCGATGCCACCTCGATGAGGGCGATCTCGACGAGGTCGGGGGTGAGGGTACGTGCCATAGGGCGAGGCACCATAGGGGCCGTCGGGGTGGCGCGCCAGATCATGCGCCGGTCGAGATGCGCCCCCTCACCCTCGATCAGGGGTTGAGGGTGAGGCCCCGTGGCCCGCAGGGCCGCGCGCCGGACGACGCACTGCACGAGGCCCGCGACCGGGGGCGCGCGGGGGCCCCGGCGCGCGCCGCCGCGAGCTCCACCAGCCACCGTGACCGCTCGTCATGCACCTCCACGCGCAGGGATCCATCATCCGCGCGCGCAACGCACCCCACGGCCTCGCCATGGGAATTGCGAATAGTGATGTCCGCTCCCTGAAGCATGCCTGCCACGGTATCGCGCCTCACGCCAGTAGGCTGGCCACATGGTGAGGACCTGCACCATCGGGATCCATCGGGCGCGTGCGACGACCATGCTGGCCGCGGGATCATGGCCGTGAGCCTGTACGACCGCGTCCGCGACCTGCCCCTCGCCATCGAGGAGGTGGTGCTGGAGCCCCGGGCGCTGGAGGTGTCCCCGCAGTTCACGCGCACCGTCACGGTGGTACGGCTGCGTGGCGCGGGCCACGAGGGCCTGGGCGAGGACGTCACCTACGAGGCGGACGAGGCCGCGGCGTTCCACGCGGCCGCGCCGCCGGCGCTGGAGGGCGAGTGGACCCTGCACGCACTGTCACAGTCGCTCGCATCCATGGACCTGTTCCCGGCGGCGCCGGACTGGCCGCCCAGCCGTGACTACCGGCGATGGGCGTTCGAGAGCGCCGCGCTGGACCTGGCCCTGCG
>CAZPAT010000250.1:0-2105 GCA_964584485.1 uncultured Bifidobacterium sp. | reverse complement strand
TCGACGGCTTCAACGCCCGCAAGGGCGCGGCCATCGGCAAGCCGGCCTAGGCGCCAGCCGCACCATCCGTCTGCCTCCTCCTCGGGCCCGCGTCGTCGGGCCCGAGGGCGTACGGGGCCTGCAGGGCCGGGTCAGGACGTCGGGGGCTCATCCCCGCGAACCCGCGCGTCTGCGTCCAGGGCCATCTGCTTCATCGCCTCGGTCCGCTCGATCACGCGCCCGGTCAGATCGGCGTCGTCCAGCGCGAGGATGCGCGCGGCCAGAAGGCCCGCGTTCGTCGCGTTGTCCACGGCAACCGTGGCGACCGGCACGCCGCGCGGCATCTGGACGATCGACAGCAGGCTGTCCATCCCCGAGAGGGCTGAGGTCCGGACCGGCACGCCGATGACGGGCAGGTGCGTGACAGAGGCCAGCATCCCCGGCAGGTGCGCGGCGCCGCCGGCCCCTGCGATGATCACCTGTATGCCCCGGGCCGCGGCGTCCTTGCCGTAGGCGATCATCTCCTCGGGCGTTCGGTGCGCACTGGTCACACGGACCTCGTGGGGCACCTCCAACTCGGCCAGCACATCCACCGCCGACTGCATCACGGGCAGGTCGCTGTCGCTGCCCATCACCACGCCAACCACGGGTGCGTCGCTCACAGGCGCACCGCCGACGCCGCGAGTCGGGCGGTCTCCAGTGCCTCCGCGGGGGTTCCTCCAAGCGCGGTCACGTGGCCCATCTTACGGCGCACGCGCACATCGGCCTTGCCGTAGAGGTGGATGTGCGCGCCGCCGATGGCGGCGGCCTCCGTGATGTCCGGTCGGCTCGGGCCGTCATGCTCCCCGAGCAGGTTGACCATCGCCGCGCCCGGCGCGACCAGTTCGGTTGGGCCGAGCGGCAGGCCGAGGATGCCCCTCAGATGGTTCTCGAACTGCGATGTGACGCAGGCCTCGATGGTGTGGTGCCCGGAGTTGTGCGGCCGGGGGGCGAGCTCGTTGATGAGGATGCGGTTGTCAGGGGTATGGAACATCTCGACGCCCGTCACGCCCGCGCCGCCACAGGCGTCCGCTGCGGCGCGCGCGACACGCTTGGCCTCATGGGCCACGCCGGGATCCACCGGTGCGGGGCAGAGCAGCTCGCGCAGCACGTGGTCGTGCTGGCGCGTCTCGGTGACGGGGTACACGGCGTCGCCTCCGCCGTGGCGGCGCGCCACCATCACCGCGAGCTCCCGCTCGAACGGCACGAACTCCTCGGCGAGCACCCCGCCACCCCGTTCCGCGAGCGCGGGGTAGGCGGCCCGGGCCTCCTGCAGGTCGCGGCACGTGGCATTTCCGTAGCCGTCGTACCCGAGCGTGCGGGACTTCAGCATCACCGGCCAGCCCAGGTCGCGCCCCGCGGCCTCCAGCTCGTCGGGCGACTCCGGGACCACGAAGCGCGGCACAGGGAGGCCCGCGTCGCGCAGTGCCATCTTCTGGAGGGCTTTGTCCTGCACGGTGGCCATGCGCTCCGGGTCGGGGCGCACGGGCGTGCCCTCGGCAGCCACCGCGGTCAGGTAGCGGGCGTCCACGAACTCGTTCTCCAAGGTGAGCACGCCCACCTCGCGTCCGATGGCGAGCAGCGCAGACGGGTCCTTCCAGTCGCCCTCCACCACGCCCGCGGCCATCGGCGCCGCCGGTTCGCCCGGGCTGCCCAGTACGGCCACGCGGATGCCGAGGGGCCACGCCGCCAGCACCGTCATCTGCGCCAGTTGCCCGGCTCCGGCAATGCCGACGTCGTAGGCGGGGGCGTCCGGGCTCACGGCGCGCACCGTACCAGCGGGCGTCCGGGCGCTCCGGTAGCAATCCCGCAGCAACCCCGAGCGAGGTGATGCATGGACAAGACGAAGCAGATCCAGGTCGCGATGGTCGTGGTCGCGGTGATCGGCGTGATCCTCGGCTTCGTGCTGGGCGGCTGGATCTGGGCGCTGGTGGGGCTCGTCGCGGGGTGGTTCGTGGGCGCGGCCCTCGGGGCCATCTGGGTTCGCATGTAGGGGATCCCCGGCGGCGACCCCCTGCTAACCTCCCGCGGGCGAGGGCGTTTAGCTCAGTTGGGAGAGCACCAGCTCGACAAGCTGGGGGTCACTG
>CAZPAT010000249.1:0-2144 GCA_964584485.1 uncultured Bifidobacterium sp. | reverse complement strand
CACGTGGAGACCATCCTGTTCCGTGCCGCGCGGGGAACGGGCCGCACGGGTGCCCTCGGCATCGCCCCGCGGCGCGGCAGGTTGGTGCGGCCGCTGCTGGGCGTCTCGCGCGACGAGACCCGGGAATGGTGCCGGGAGCATGGAGTCCCCTTCGTGGACGACCCGACCAACGACGACATGGCGACCGCCCGGGCCCGCGTGCGCCTCGGCCTGCTGCCGGCGTTCCGGGCGGTGCACCCGTCGGCGGAGGCCAACCTGGCCCGCATGGCGGAGTTGCTTGCCGATGAGGCGGATGTCGTGGAGGCGGCAGTGGCCGTCGCGGGCGCCCGGGTGCGGCGTGACGGTGGGCTGGACGCCCACCTGCTCGCTGCCGAGCCGGTGGCGATCGCACGGATCCTCGTGCGCGGACTCCTCGCCGACGCGGGCTTTCCCGGCGACGCGCTCTCGGCTGAGGCGGTCGACGCGGTCCTCGCGCGCGCCCGGTCGGGCGCGGGATCCACGCAGGTACCCGGTGGGCTCGTTGCCGTGGACCGGGGCTTGCTGGTGGCCGAGGGGGCCGGGCGCGAGGCGCAGCCGATCGTGCCGATGCCGCTGCCGGTGCCGGGGATGGTGCATGTCGCGGGCACCCGGCTGAGCGCCCGCGCGGGCGTCGCCGTGCCCGGGTCCGGGGCCGACGCGGCCTGGGTCCGCCCCGAGGGCGCCCTGGTGGTGCGGGCCCCCGCTCCCGGGGATCGCGTGGGCCTCGCGGGCGGCGGGCATCAGTCGCTCGGCCGGATGCTGGCGGCGGCGGGGGTACCTGCGCGCCGGCGCCACGCAGTTGCCGTGGTCGCCGACCGGCGCGGGGTGGTGTGGGTGCCGGGGTACCGGGTGGAGCCCTCGGCCGTCGCGATGCCCGGCGTGGCTGCCGTTGCCCTGCGGGCGGTGGCCGCGTGAGCGGCGCCACGCCCGGCGAGGTGCTGGTGACGCGCGAGCGGCTCACCGAGCGCGTGCGGGAGATGGCTGCCGAGATCTCGGCCGACTACGCGGGCCGCGACCTGCTGGTGATCGGGATCCTGAAGGGCGCGGTGTTCTTCACCGCCGACCTGGTGCGCGAGCTGACGGTCCCCTGCGAGATCGACTTCATGTCGGTGTCCTCATACGGCTCGGCCACGCACTCATCCGGCGTCGTGCGCATCACCAAGGACCTCGACGTCGCCATCGAGGGGCGTGATGTCCTCCTTGTGGAGGACGTGATCGACTCCGGGCGCACCCTGCGGTACCTCATGCGCAACCTCTCGGCGCGCGATCCCGCGTCCCTCGAGACCTGCGCCCTGCTCAGCAAGCCCGCCGCGGACCGGCTGGACCTGGGCACCCGGTACGTGGGCTTCCGGCTGCCCGACGTGTTCGTCGTGGGCTATGGACTGGACGCCGGGGAGCGCTTCCGGGAGCTGCCGTACATCAGCGCCCTGCCCGGGTAGCCGCCCGGGGTTCCGGCACCCCGGTGCGGCTCGCGGATCCAGCAGGCGCTGCTACCCTCGTGCGACGTCGTCGAGCGGGAGTTGACCGCTGAGCCGCTTCTTCAAGAGCGCCGCATTCCCCATCCTCATCGTGATCCTCCTGGCCTTCGTGGCCCAGAGGCTCGTCACGTCGTCATCCGAGCCGGCCGAGCAGCCCACCTACACGGGCTACCAGCAGGATCTGGCGGCGGGCAAGGTGTCGCGCGTCACGATGCAGACCAAGGACCAGGAGCTCGAGGTCACGCTCAAGGACGGCACGACCTACGTGACCGGGTTCCCCGATGACAGCGGCGCCGAGGTGACCAGCGCCATCGACGCCGCGAAGGTGCCGATGGTGGTGGAGGGCCGCGGTGGCTCGGCATGGTGGGGATTCCTGATCACCCTGGCCCCGTTCCTGCTGTTCTTCGTGTTCTGGATCTTCCTGATGAACCAGATGCAGGGCGGCGGCTCGAAGGTGATGAGCTTCGGCAAGAGCCGTGCCAAGCGCATGTCGGTGGACCAGCCGAAGATCACCTTCAGCGACGTCGCGGGCGCGGAGGAGGCCGTGGAGGAACTCGAGGAGATCAAGGAGTTCCTCGAGAACCCGAAGCGGTTCCAGTCGCTGGGCGCGCGCATTCCCAAGGGCGTGCTGCTCTACGGCCCCCCGGG
>CAZPAT010000248.1:0-2147 GCA_964584485.1 uncultured Bifidobacterium sp. | reverse complement strand
GGGGCACTGCCCGGGACGTTCACGCAGAAGGGCGATGCGTACGAGAGCGACGACTGGGTCATCTCCTACGCGGTGGGCCACCTGCTGGAGCAGGTGGACCCCGATGCGTACGACCCCCGCTTCCGGAAGTGGACCTACGAGGACCTTCCGATCATCCCCCAGGAGTTCCGCTACCAGGCCCGCGATTCGCGGGCCGCGAAGCAACTGGGGGCCCTTCACCGCCTGATGGCGCGCAAGGACGTGACCACCATCGTCAACGCCTGCGACGCCGGGCGCGAGGGCGAGCTGATCTTCAAGCTCATCCTGCAGAGCGCATCCGAGGCGGCGCGCGCGAAGCCCGTGGAGCGGGCGTGGTTCTCGTCGATGACCAAGCCGGCCATCCAGGAGGCCTTCACGTCCCTCCGCCCCGACGACGAGATGCGCGACCTGGAGGACGCCGCGCGGGCGCGCAGCGAGGCCGACTGGCTGGTGGGCATGAACGGCACGCGCGCCGCCACCACGAAGGCGGGCTCGATCCGCCGCGTGCTGTCGCTGGGACGGGTGCAGACCCCCACCTTGGCGATGATCGTGCGCCGCGACTTGGAGATCGCGGCGTTCGAGCCACGCGACTACTGGCAGGTGGAGGCCACCTTCACCGGCGCCGATTCGGACCTGCCGGCCATGTGGAACGACGTGGCCGGGGCCCACCGCGACCTGCTGTTCACCGACGACGACGGCAAGACGTTCAGGGACCGCATCAACGCGGCCGACGCCGCGCAGGGCATCGTCGACCTGGCCGCGGGCGCCCAGGGCACCGTGACGTCGGTGGAGACCAAGCCGCGCAGCGAGGCGCCGCAGCTGCTCTACGACCTCACGGCCCTGCAGCGCGACGCCAACCAGCGGTACGGCTTCTCGGCGTCGCGCACGCTGGCCGCGGCGCAGAGCTGCTACGACGAGCACAAGGTGCTCACCTACCCGCGCACCAACAGCCGCTACCTGAGCGGCGACATGGTGGGCACGCTGAAGTCGGTGGTGTCACGCGTGGGGTCGGCGGACCACCAGTACGCCGACGCCGCGCGAACGGTGCTGGCGCTCCAGAAGCTGCCGCTCGGCCGGGTGGTGAACGACGAGAAGGTCACTGACCACCACGCCATCATCCCCACCGACGGCGACCACGACCTGAGCCGCCTGGGCGCGGATGCGCGCCGCATCTACGACATGGTGGCGCGCCGGTTCCTGGCGGTGTTCCTGCCCCCGGCCAAGCTCGAGGACACCACGATCATCACCGACGTCGCGGGCAACACGTTCCGCAGCAGCGGCACCGTGATCGTGGAGCCGGGCTGGTACGCGGTGGACGCCATGCGGCGGCACCGTGTGGAGAAGCAGGCGCGGGCCGAGCAGGCGGTGACCGAGGATGGCGAGGCCGAGCCGAAGGACCGCACGCTGCCGTCGGTGGAGGTGGGCCAGGTGCTCACCTGCGCCCGTGCGGAGGCGCTCGCCAAGAGCACCAAGCCACCCGCGCGCTTCAACGAGGGCAGCCTGCTGAAGGCCATGGAGACGGCCGGCAAGCTGGTGGACGATGACGAGGCCGCAGAGGCGATGAAGGACGCCGGCCTGGGCACCCCGGCAACGCGCGCCAACATCATCGAGAGCCTCATCGACCGTGAGTACGTGGAGCGCGAGGGCAAGCAGCTGCGCGCCACCGACAAGGCCATCGGGCTCATCACGATGCTGGGCGACCACCTGCTCACCAGCCCCGAGCTGACGGGACGCTGGGAGCAGAAGCTCAACGGCATCCAGGCCGGCGGCGAGAGCCGCGATGCGTTCGAGCGCGAGATCAAGGACTTCACCCGGCAGGTGGTGGACTGGTTCGCGGACAAGAGCCGCGACGACCTGCGCGTGAGGCGCACCGTCATCGCCCCGTGCCCCCTCACCCTGCCGAACGGCGAGAAGTGCACGGGGAACATCGTGGAGCAGCGCAAGAGCTACTCATGCGACAGCTACCACGGCAAGGACGACCCCGGGTGCGGCTACACGCTGTGGAAGCAGATGGACAACCGGTCCATCACCCTGGACGAGGCGAAGGAGTACATCGCCAAGGGAATCCAGTCGAAGGACCTGCAGGGCGAGCGCGAGGTGCTGGGCCCGTGCCCCACCGACGGCTGCGA
>CAZPAT010000247.1:0-2151 GCA_964584485.1 uncultured Bifidobacterium sp. | reverse complement strand
TGCCCCTGATCGCGCAGCCACTGCACCACGGCATCGGTGACGGGCTGGCGCATGTCGGATCCCACGGCGATGCGCATGCCGCAAATGTACCGGCGCCCGGGCGCTACCGTGCCGCGCATGATCGTTCGTGGAGGTACCTTCGGACCGGTGGCCACCAACACCTACGTGGTGGCCGACCGGGAGGGCGGCAGTGCCCTCATCGTGGACCCGGCGGCCGGCAGCAGCCGCTGGGTGGCCGAGACGCTGACGGCGCTGGCGGTGGAACCCGTGGCCGTGCTGGACACCCACGGCCACTGGGACCACGTGGTGGAGAACCACGTGTGGGACGCCCAGGGCATCCCCGTGTGGGTGGGCCGTGGCGACGAGGGCTGGCTCGAGGCCCCGGCTCCGTTCAACCCCGCGCTGTTCGGCAACCCCCCGCCCACGCCGGGCGTGACGCCGGCCGCAATCCTCGAGGATGGCGACACCATCACCTGCGGCGACCTGGTGTTCCAGATGCTGGCCACCCCCGGGCACTCCCCCGGCCTGCAGGTGGCCTACAACGCGGAGGCCGGCCAGGCGCTGGTGGGGGACCTCATCTTCGCAATGGGCATCGGCCGCACGGACTTCCCCGGCAGCGACCATGGCGACATGGTGCGCTCGCTTACCCGGCTCTTCGATGAGGTCCCGGGCGACACGGTGATCTACCCCGGCCATGACCGGTGGGGCATGACGCTGGCCGAGGCCGAGCCCTACGCACGGATGTTCATGTGAGCGTCACGCGCGATGAGGTGATCGCTGCGCTCGACCGCGTTCTCGACCCCGAACTGCACCGCAGCATCGTGGCGCTCGGCATGGTGGGCTCGGTGGAGGTGGACGGCCCGCGGGTGGCCATCACCATCAAGTTGACCGTGGCGGGATGCCCGTTGAAGGCCGAGATCCAGCGCCGCGTGAGCGAGGCCGTTGCGGCCCTCCCCGGCGTGGAGGGCGTGCAGGTGGGCCTCGACACGATGACCGACGAGGAGCGCGCCGGGGTGCGCGAGTCCATCATCGGCGGGCCGCGCCGCGACAGCCCCTTCACGCCCGACGCGCGCACCCGGGTGATCCTGGTGTCGTCCGGCAAGGGTGGCGTGGGCAAGTCCAGCGTCACGTGCAACCTGGCGGTGGCGCTGGCGGCACAGGGCCATTCGGTGGGGCTGCTCGACGCCGACGTGTACGGGTACTCCATCCCGCGGATGATGGGCGCCACGCAGCAACCGGTGATGCTCGACGACCTCATCATCCCGGTCGAGAGCCACGGGGTGCGCCTGATGAGCATCGGCTTCATGACCGCCGATGACAACCCCGTCATCTGGCGCGGCCCGATGCTGCACAAGGCGTTGACCTCGTTCGTGACCGAGGTCTTCTGGGACGAGCCGGACGTGCTGCTGGTGGACCTGCCGCCGGGGACGGGGGACGTCGCGCTGTCGCTGGCGCAGTTGCTGCCGGCCGCGCAGGTGCTGGTGGTTACCACGCCGCAACTCACCGCGCAGCGGGTGGCCCGCCGGGCGGCCGCGATGGCCAGCCGGGTGGAGCTGCCGGTGCTGGGCGTCATCGAGAACATGTCGTGGTTCGTCGCGCCGGACACCGGCGCCCGGTATGAGGTGTTCTCCGGCGGCGGTGGCCAGGCGCTGGCGGACGACCTTGGCGTTCCCCTCCTGGGGCAGGTGCCGCTCGAGTCCGATGTGGCCCGCGCGGGCGACGAGGGCATGCCCGTGGTGGCGGCCCGGCCCGACAGCCCGGCGGCGCGTGCCCTGGCGGGCCTCTCCGCCCGGGTGGCGGGCGCGGCGGGGATCCCGACGGCATCGGGCATCCCCCTCACGGCCGGGTAGACTGCCCACCGTTCGGCGGACCCGGCTGGGGGTCTGCGAAGCGATTGCCTGAGGAGACTCCGTTGGCCTACGTCATCACCGAGCCCTGCATCGGCACCAAGGACACCTCCTGCGCGGACGTGTGCCCCGTCGACTGCATCCACCCCGCACCGGGCGAGGACAACGCCGACACGGCCACGATGCTCTACATCGACCCCTCCGAGTGCATCGACTGCGACGCCTGCGTCGAGGCCTGCCCGGTGGACGCCACGATGGCCGAGGACGACGTCCCGGCCCAGTGGGAGGTCTTCAAGGAGATCAA
>CAZPAT010000246.1:0-2156 GCA_964584485.1 uncultured Bifidobacterium sp. | reverse complement strand
GACATCCGCTGGGGCGCGATCCTCGTGGACCGGCTGGTGCAGGTGATGCCGCAGGACTCGGTGACAGTGGCCGTGGTGGATCCCGGGGTGGGGACCGACCGGCGCGCCGTGGCGGTGGAGATGGCCTGGGGGCGCGTGGTGATCGGTCCGGACAATGGCCTGCTGGGCCTTGCCGCGGAGCACCAGGGTGCGGTGCGTGCGGTCGAGGTGACGGCACGCGATCGGATGCGCGAGCCGGTGTCGCAGACATTCCACGGCCGTGATGTATTCGCGCCCTGCGCGGCCCACCTGGCGGCCGGGGGATCGCTGGACGATCTGGGCCCCGCCGTGGAGGTGGGGTCGATCGTGCAACCGGGCCTGCCACCGGCCGAGGTGATGCCCGGGGTGATGGAGGCGCTGGTGGCCGGCGTCGATCGATTCGGCAACCTGGCCCTGTGGGCGACCGCGCGCCATCTGATGGATGCGGGCCTCGTGCCCGGGCACCGCGTGTGGGTGGCCACGGCGGAGGGCGGCCGCTCGCAGGCCACGGTGGGCCGCACGTTCGCCGACGTGCCACGCGGCGCCCTGCTCGCGTACACCGATTCCCACGGGCTGGTGTCGGTGGCGCGCAACGGCGGCAGCGCCATGGAGCGTGTGCGGGCGACGGCCGGCGAGGTCGTCGCGATCATGCGTCAGGAGTAGCGGCCCCGCCAGGCGTTCATGCGGATGCGCCAGATGTCCTCGATGAAGGGCGGCAGGTGCTTCCCGACGTCGAACGTGGAGTCGTCGCGGAACTCCACCTCCACCGGCATCTCCGCGATCCGTGCGCCCATGCGCCGCGCGAGGTAGAGGACCTCGATGTCGAAGGCGAACGAGTCGATGGTGGCGGCGCGGAAGACCTTCTCCGCCCACTCCGCGGTGAACCCCTTGAACCCGGCCTGCGTGTCGGTGATGACGGGCAGCACGAGGATGCGCCGGGTCACCTGCACGGCGGCCCCGGCCGCCAGGCGGGCGGGGCTGCGCTCGGTCTCGGCGTAGCGCGCCAGGCTGCGCTTGCCGGTGACCACGTCGGCTACGCCGCTCCGCAGCAGCGCGAGGGCGGGCTCCACGTGGAACGGCGCGATGTTCATGTCGGCATCCACGTAGAACCGGTGCGCGCCCCGGGCGGCGAGCATTCCGGAGCGCACGGCCCCGCCCTTGCCGGCGTTCTGCTCCAGCCGGTTCAGCCGGATGCGCGGGTCGGATTCCGCCGCACCCTCCACGAGCGCGGCCGTGCCGTCGGTGCTGCCATCGTCGCTCACGACGATCTCCGCGGTGCCGTCGAACCCGTCCAGCCAGGCGGTCCAGCCGTCGAGGGTCGGCTGCAGCCGACCCTCCTCGTTGTAGGCGGGCACGACGATCGAGAGGTCCATGGCCTCAGGATAAAGGGCCCCGCACGCGCGAACGCCGCGGACCCCCGTGGGGGAACGCGGCGTTCGGCGATGGCGAGACCCGGACTCGAACCGGGGACACCACGATTTTCAGTCGTGTGCTCTACCAGCTGAGCTATCTCGCCCGGCCGGGGAACGATAGGGGGCCACTCCGCGGTGATGCAACCCGCATCCGGCGGTACCATCGCACCGTGGCCACCGGCGGGCACATCCTGGTCGTGGACGACGAGCGCTCGATCCGGCGCCTGTTGCGCATGTACCTCGACGAGGCCGGGTACACCGTGACCGAGGCCGCGGACGGTGCCGAGGCGCTCGCGAAGATGCGCTCCGGCGGCATCGACCTGGTGCTGCTGGACCTGATGATCCCCGAGGTGGACGGCCTGGAGGTCGCCCGCCGCATCCGCGCCGACCAGCCGGCGGTCCCGATCATCATGCTCACCGCCCGTGAGGACGAGGCCAGCCGCGTCACCGGCCTGGAGATGGGCGCCGACGACTACGTGACCAAGCCGTTCTCCGCCCGCGAGCTGGTGGCGCGCGTGCGCGCGGTGCTGCGCCGCGTGCAGGGCGCCGAGGGGCCGTCCGGCCCGCTGCGCGCCGGGCCCGTGGAGCTGGATCCGGTCAGCCGCACGTGCCGACGCGATGGGAAGGAGATCGAGCTGACCCGGCTGGAGTTCGACCTGCTGGCCGAGCTGGCGGCCCACCCCAACGTGGTGTTCACGCGCGAGCGCCTGCTGGAGCGCGTGTGGG
>CAZPAT010000245.1:0-2160 GCA_964584485.1 uncultured Bifidobacterium sp. | reverse complement strand
CCGCCGAGGCCGAGCGCGAGGCCGACGAGGCCGGCGCATCGAAGCGCCGCTCGCCTCTGCCGCCCCCCGCCCCGGGCAGCGCCCCGGGCACCGCAGGCGCCTAGCCGTCCCGCGGCGGGCACTGCGCTACTGCGTGCCCGACCCCGGTGCCAGGCACGTAACCGTCCGGGCACGGACGCTCCGCCGCGCCGGCGCCCCTTTCCCGTGGGGTTCCGGCAGCGTGCGCACGGTTAAGTGCCTGACACCGGGGTAGCCTCCGGGCATCGCCGCGTTACCGCTCACCTGGCTCCGTGCGCCCTGCGTAATGGGGATCCTCAATGTGACCCCCGACTCGTTCAGCGACGGGGGCGAGTACCTCCATGGCGCCGCGGCCGCAGGGCATGCGCGCGCCATGGCCGCCGCCGGAGCGGTCATCATCGACGTGGGGGCGGAGAGCACCCGGCCCGGTGCCACGCCGGTCGGGGCGGAGGTGGAGATCGCGCGCCTTGCGCCCGTGCTGCGCGCGCTGTCGAGTGCCGTGCCGACCGTGCCGTTGTCGGTCGATACCCGGGATGCGACCGTGGCCCGGTTTGCCATCGATGCCGGCGCGGTGCTGGTCAACGACGTCTCGGCCGGGGGGGACCCGGCGATGCTGCCGTTGGTGGCAGAGAGGGGTGTCGGGATCTGCCTCATGCACATGCAGGGCGAGCCACCGACCATGCAGGACGACCCGCGCTACGGCGACGTGGTGTCCGAGGTCGCCACGTTCCTCGAGGCGCGGATGGGCGCCGCGGTCCGGGCCGGGGTGGCCGAGGAGGCCATCGTGGTGGACCCGGGAATCGGCTTCGGGAAGTCGCTCGATCACAACCTCGCGCTGCTCCGGGGGCTCGGGGTGATCGCCTCGCTGGGGCGCCCCGTCCTGGTGGGCGCCTCGCGCAAGGGGATGATCGGTGCGCTGACGGGGCGCGGGGTGGCGGAGCGCCTCGCCGGGTCGCTCGGCGCCGCGCTGGCCGCTGTTGCCGCGGGCGCTTCCGTGCTGAGGGTGCATGATGTGGCCGAGACCGTGGATGCCCTGCGGGTGTTCACCGAGATCCGCGGGGGTGGGGCATGAGCGATGTCGTGGTGCGCATACGGGGGCTTGAGGTGGCCGGCCGGCACGGCGTGCACGAGGCCGAGCGCGTCCTCGGCCAGCGCTTCGTGGTGGACCTGGACATGGTCCTCGGAACCGATGCCGCCGCGGCCAGCGATGACCTCGCCGACACCGTGGACTACGCGCGTATCGCCGATGACGTCGCCGGCATCGTCGCCGGCGAGCCCGTGGCGCTGCTCGAGCGCCTGTGCCGCCTGATCGCCGACCGCGCCCTGCGCGAGCCGGTGGTGCGTGAGGTGACGGTGACCGTGGCGAAGCCGCAGGTGGCGATCCCCCACGTCCTCGATGACGTCTCGGTGACGCTGCACGCGGAACGCGACCGGGCGTGAGCACGATGTGGCTCGGCCTGGGCTCCAACCTGGGCGACCGGGCCGATGCCCTGCGCTGGGCCCTGGGCCGGATGGCGGATGAGGGCCTGGAGGTCCGGGCGGTGAGCGGCGTGTACGCCACCGCGCCGCAGGGCGTGGTGGACCAGCCCGAATTCCTGAATGCCGCTTGCCGCGTGCACGGCGCCCCCGACCCCCCGGGCATGCTCGCCCTGGCGAAGGCCCTCGAGGCCGAGGCCGGTCGGGTCGACGGACCCCGCTGGGGCCCGCGCCCGCTCGACATCGACATCCTCGCCTGGGACGGCGGCGCGTGGCGCGCTCCCGATCTGATCATCCCCCATGAGCGCCTGCACGAGCGCCGGTTCGCCCTGGAGCCCCTCGTCGAGATCGATCCCGGCCTGGTGCTGCCGGACGGCGAGCGCATCGCCGACCTCCTCGCGGCGCCCGCCGTGCAGGCGCAGCATGCGACCCGCCTCGGTCCCCTGGCCTGACGCGGCCGGGGGTCCGGTGTTGCCCCCGGCGATAACCACAGCAGTGCGGCTGGCCCCGGTGTATCGGTTGGCGACAACTCGCCGACGCCGCCGCGTGCGAACGGGCTCCGCCCGTGCGCTCACGCGGATGGCCCGCCTGCGGTAGTCGCCAACCGATACACCGGCGCCATCCGCCTCTCGCGCTTTTTCGCCGGGGGCAACACCGGACCCCCGG
>CAZPAT010000244.1:0-2169 GCA_964584485.1 uncultured Bifidobacterium sp. | reverse complement strand
CCCACCTCCTGCGGGCGCTGCTGCTTCACCACCACGCCATCGCGGGTGATGACCCTGCGCACGAGGTACGGCCGCATCATGCGGCCGCCGTTGGCGATCGCGCCCGCGACCATGGCCATCTGGAGTGGCGTCACCTGGAGGTTCTCCTGTCCGATCGCAATACGCGCGGAGTCCGAATCGCGCTGCTCGTTGGGGAGGAGCTTCCCATCACGGTACCTGCCCGACACGGCGACCTCACCTGCGGGCAGGTCGATCTCCACCGGGCGGGCGAATCCGAACCGGGTCAACTCGCGCCCCATCGCGCGCCCGCCGAGGCGGTCGCCGATCTGCGCGAAGGTGGTGTTGATGGAGAAGGTCAGTGCGTCGGTCAGGTTGTGAAGGCCGTACTTGGCCTTTCCGGAGTTGTAGATGGGCTTGCCGTCCACCACGTAGACGCCCTTGTCATCGAAGGTGGACGAGGGCGACCACTTCCCGCTGCCGAGGGCCGCGGTGGCCGTGACGACCTTGAACGTGGAACCCGGCGGGTAGAGGCCGCCGGTCGCCCTGTTCAGGAGCGGAGCGCCGCTCTCCTTCCGTATCGAGGCGAAATCGCTGGCGACCTGATTCAGGTCGAACCTCGGGGATGATGCCACCGCGAGCACCTTGCCGGTCTTGGGCTCGATCGCCACGACCGCGCCCTTGCGTCCCGACAGCAGCGCCTCGGCGGTCTTCTGCACCCGCGTGTCGAGGGTGAGGCGGATGTCCGCGCCGTCCTTGGTCTCCTCGCGCAGGCGATCGAGGATGGCCCCGGTTCCGTACGAGCCCGCCAGGTACCGGTTGTACTGCTGCTCGAGCCCGGTGGACCCCTGCCGTGACGTCGCGTAGCCCACCACCTGCGCCGCGAGCGCCCCCTGCGGGTAGTAGCGGCGGTAGTACTTCTGCCCCTTCTCGCGGTACGCGATGCTCTCGGCCATGATCACCTTGTCCGCCGAGATGATGCGACCGCGGTCCACCAGCCGCTGCTTCTCCAGCGTGTAGGGATTGTCGGCCCGCTCGTCCAGCTCACCGGCGGCGATCACCTGCCAGTAGCCCAGCATGAGCACGAGCACGGCAAAGCCGGCGGCCAGGGTGAGGTACAGCGCGCGGATGGACCGGTTCATGTGGCCGGAACCCCCCGCACGGCCTCGGCGAGGCCCTGGCGTGATCGGTTGCTGACCACCAGCAGAAGCGCCGCGATGCCGAAGTTGACGACCACGCTCGAACCACCGTAGGACATGAAGGGAAGGGTCACGCCCGTGAGGGGCACGAGGCGGACCACGCCGCCGATGATGATGAACGCCTGCAGGCCCACCACCGCGGTGAGGCCGCCCGCGAGCAGCTTGGAGAACCCGTCACGTGCGGCCGTTGCGATTGCGAAGCCACGCGCCATGAGCAGCACGTAGAGAAGCATGACTCCGATCGCGCCCACGTATCCGAGGTCGTTGGAGACCGCGCTGAAGATGAAGTCGGTCTCCAGGGCCGGGATGCGGGGCGTGCCCCCCTCGGTCACCAGCAGCGCGCGCCCGAACCCGGGGCCCACCACGCCGCCATCTGCCAGCGCATACAGCGATTGCACCATCTGGTAGCCGCCGCCCTGCGGATCGGTGAACGGATGCAGCCATGAGTCCACGCGTGCACCGATCCTCGGCACGGCCGCCCAGATGAACAGTGACCCCGCCGCGAACAGCGTGATGCCCAGGCCCACGTACAGCGCGCGTCCGGTGGCCAGGTACAGCATCGCGAGGAACACGCCGAAGAACAGCAGGGCCGTGCCGAAGTCGTTCAGCACCACCACGGCGGCCAGGGCTGCGCCCCAGAACACGAGGATGGGCGCGAGGTGGCGCGGCGCCGGCAGGTTCATCCCCAGGCGGCGCTGGGTGGGGATGGCCAGCACCTCGCGCTTCTCGCGCAGGTACCCCGCGAGGAAGATCACCATCAGCACCTTGGCCAGCTCGCCCAACTGCACGCGCTGGCCGCCGCCGATCTCGATCCACAGCCGCGAACCGTTCACCTCGGTGCCGAACACCATGGTGAACACCAGCAGCAGCACGGCGGTGAGTCCGATGATGTACCGGTAGCGCTCGAGCACGCGGTGGTCGGGCATGAACACGATGACCGCGCAGAAGACGATGCCGCCCAGGGTCACCCAGA
>CAZPAT010000243.1:0-2178 GCA_964584485.1 uncultured Bifidobacterium sp. | reverse complement strand
CCGATCGGCGGCGAAGAGGTCCAGTTCACGGACGCCGTGTGACCATGAGCACCACCGACCCACGCACCGAGAACTTCCCCCTCGCCGCCGAGAGCCGCGAGGCCATCGAGGGCGCCCTGCGCGAGGACCGCGCCCTCACGCCCACCGAGCGCGTGATCGCCGGCGTCGAGGCCTACACCCCTGAGGAAGCCGCCGAGCGGACGCTGGCCAACGAGATGCTGGCCGACACCCGGCCCGGCGTGCGCCAGCCCCTGCTGATCAACCTGGGGCCCAACCATCCCAGCACCCACGGCGTGCTGCGGCTGATCGTGGAGCTCGACGGCGAGGTGGTGAAGGAGGTCACGCCGGTGATCGGCTACCTCCACACGGGCATCGAGAAGCAGTGCGAGAACAAGACCTGGTGGCAGGCCATCACGCTGGTCACCCGCATGGACTACCTGGCGCCGTTCGCCAACATCAAGGCGTACACGATGTCGGTGGAGAAGCTGCTGGGCATCGAGGTGCCCGCGCGCGCCGAGTGGATCCGCGTGCTGCTGGCCGAGATGAACCGGCTGGCGAGCCATCTGGTGTGGCTGGGCACCTCGGGCCTGGAGCTCGGCGCCATGAGCGTGTTCTTCTACTGCTATCGCGAGCGCGACCAGTTGCTCGACCTGTTCGAGATGGTGTCGGGCGAGCGCATGAACCACCGCTACTTCCAGGTGGGCGGCTGCGCGCAGGACCTGCCGCCGGGGTTCATCGAGCGGGTGCGGGCGTTCACCGACGAGATGCCGAAGCGCATCGACGAGTACGAGGCCCTGCTGACCGGCAACCCCATCTGGAAGGACCGGATGAAGGGCATCGGGGTGCTGCCCGCGGGCGACCTGCTGGCCCTCGGCGTGACCGGCCCCACCCTGCGCGCGGCCGGCGTGCCCTACGACCTGCGGAAGGTGGCCCCGTACTCCGGGTACGAGCACTTCGAGTTCGACGTGCCCACCGCCACAGAGGGCGACAGCTTCGCCCGCTACCTGGTGCGCGTGCAGGAGATGCGCGAGAGCCTGCGCATCATCCGGCAGGTCATCGACGGCATGCCCGAGGGCCGCGTGATCGCCGACGACCGCAAGGTGGTGCTGCCTCCGCGCGAGGAGCTGGCGTACTCGATGGAGGCCCTGATCCACCACTTCAAGCTGGTGAGCGAGGGCTTCACCGTCCCCGCGGGCGAGGCCTACGCGCCCATCGAGAGCCCGCGCGGGGAGATGGGCTGCTACGTGGTGAGCGATGGCGGCCCCAAGCCGCACCGCGTGCACATGCGCGACCCCTCGTTCGTGAACCTGCAGGCCACCGCGCCGCTGTGCAAGGGCAACTACCTGGCCGACCTCATCGCGATCGTCGCCACGCTGGACCCGGTGATGGGAGGCGTGGACCGGTGACCGCGCACGAGATCGAGGAGTACCTGGCGCCCATGCGCCACGAGTTCGCCGACCCGCGGTCGCTCATCCTGCCCGCGCTCAAGTTCGCCCAGGGCGACAGCGGCTGGCTGCCGACCGAGGACATGGCCGCCGTGGCAGAGGCCACGGGCTTCTCGCAGGCCTACGTGGAGAGCATCGCCACCTTCTACGACCGCCTGTACGTGGAGCCCGTGGGGCGCAGGGTCATCAACGTGTGCGTGACGCTCTCGTGCATGCTGCGCGGCTCGGATGAGATCTTCGACCACCTGGCCGACTACCTGGGGCTGGATGGCGAGGGCACCACGGACGACGGCATGTTCACGCTGGCCAAGGTGCAGTGCATCGGCGCATGCGACCGCGCGCCCTGCCTGCAGATCGACTCGGGCGAGCAGATCGGCCCGCTCGAGCCGGCCGACGCCACGTGCCTGGTGGACGACCTGCGCGAGCAGCCCGCGCCCGCGAGGTACGAGCGCTAGATGCCCCAGATGAACTCCGTGTACCGGCACCGGGAGTTCGGTGCCCCGCTCACCACGCTCGCCGACTACGAGCGGGCGGGCGGGTACCTGGGCTTGGGCGATGCCCTCGCGCTGACCCCCGACGACGCCCTGTACGCGTTCCACCGCTCGGGCCTGCGGGGCCGCGGCGGCGCCGGGTTCCCCATGGGGCGCAAGGCATCGTTCCTGCCGAAGGACACCGGCCGGCCCACGTACATCGTGTGCAACGCGGATGAGAGCGAGCCCGGCACCTTCAAGGA
>CAZPAT010000242.1:0-2181 GCA_964584485.1 uncultured Bifidobacterium sp. | reverse complement strand
CCAAGCCACTTCAGGAGCATCCGCGGCGACGACCCGAGCGCGTGGGCCTCGGGGGCGATCCACCCGAGGGCCTCGTCCTCGTCGCGAATCGGTAGCGCGTACAGGTACACGGCCACCCGCAGGTCATCGCCTCCGCCCGCCTCGCGTCGTGCATCGCGGGCGATGGCAACCCGTCTTCGCAGGTCATCCGGCGAGAGGAATGCGGCGAACAGCCCGTCGGCCCGCGCACCTGCAATCCGCAGCAGGACCGGGCGATGCGCAGCCACCAGCACCGGCGGGCGCGGGAGGCTGATGGGCGGCGGATTGCATGGGGCACCATCGAGCGTCCCCGCGACCGAGGCGCCATCGGGTGAGCCCCACATGGCGTCCAGCACGTCGAGGGAATGGACCAGGCCATCAGTGCGCGCGCGGGCAGGCGGAAAGGGGTACCCGTACGCACGGTGCTCGGCCGCATCCGACCCGGTCCCGATGCCCAGCACCAGCCGACCGCCACTGATGACGTCCAGCACGGTGGCCATCTTCGCCGCGAGGGCCGCCGGCCGGTACGAGGCCGACAGCACGGCAGTGCCCAGCGTGATTCGGTCGGTGACCGCGGCCACCGCCGCCAGCCCGGTAAAGGCATCGACGGCGTCGTCACCGTGCAGCCGTCCCGGCGTCCACAGGTGGTCGTTCAGCCATGCCGAGTCGAAGCCGAGTGATTCCGCCCGGATGGCGGCATCACGCAGGTCAGGCCAGGACGATGCGTACTGCGGCAGTCGGAGGCCGACCCTCAGGCCGGGCCCCGCGGCGGGGCTCATCCCCCGAGCACGAGCACCACGTCGACGTCCGGCTGCACCGTGACGGCGGCCGACTCGATCGGGCTGCCGTCGGTAAGCGCCTCCTCGGTCTGCGCGCCGAGGTCGGCGGCAACCTGCTGTGCGGCCGCCTGCTCGCCCGTGCGGTAGTACGCCACGGTCGTCGCCTGCGTCTCGGGTGCGTCACCGATGCCCACGGTGGTGTAGCCGATCGACTCGGCCTGTGTCTGCGTCTTGCCCGCCAGGCCGGCGGTCTCGGTGCCGTTGAGGATCACCAGGTTGATCTGGTCGCGCGCGGGCGCTCCCGTGACCGTGCCGTCGGTCGTGCCGGTGGTCCCGGTGGTGTCCGTCGTGGCCGTGGTGCCGGTGGTGTCGAAGGTGGTGGAGGTACCGGTGGTGTCCACGCTCGCCACCGTCGCGGTGGTCTCCACGGCGTCCGCGACGGTGGGCAGAACCACGCCCCCGCCGTCACCCCGCGCGAACCAGCCGATGACGAAGCCGATGACGATGCACGACACGGCGAGCAGAACGGGGCGAGCCCACTGGTTGGCGCCGCCGCCCGAGGATCCGGTACCCATGCGGGGCACTGTAGCGGTAGGGATCGGCGTCCTGCCACATCGGGGCCTGCGGAATGGCTGCCTCCGCGTGCTGGTGCTATGGTCCCACGCGGTTCATGGGCCGTCCGGCGCCTCGCCAGAGCGCCATGCCGACCGCCTCATGATCCCCCGAGTCCGCATCGCCCCCGCAGGGGCCTGCCGTGCATGGGTTGCGCCATGCGCTGAGAGGTGCGAGATGGCATGAGCACGCACACAGAGACCACCGAGGCGCAGGCGCCCGCCGAGCGCCTTGAGGCTGCCCTGGCCGACCCGGCCGCCTGGTGGCCCAACGTGGTGCTGCGCGAGCACCAGATCGAGGCCCTCGATGAACTCGCCATCCGCCTCCGGTCCGGGGCCTCACGTACGTGGGTGGATGCCCCCACCGGGTCCGGGAAGACCATCACCTTCTGCGCGCTGGCCGCGGCGCTCGACGGCTCGGCCGTCATCCTCGTGCCCCGCCGCAACCTGGCCGAGCAGACCGCGCAGGCCCTGTCCACGTTCTTCCCGGATGTGCACTACGTGGCCGACGGGGTGTCCGGCATCGGGCGCCCGGGCGTGGCCATCTGCACCTACCAGGCGGCGCTGCGCAACCAGGAGGACGCCGACTGGGAGTCAGTGTCGCTGCTGGTATGCGACGAGGCCCACACCACGCTGGGGGCCCAGACCCGGCGCATGATCGACCGGGCGGCCGACGCGGTGGTGGTGGGGTTCACGGCCACGCCCGCCACCACGACCGGTCACGTGGAGCAGGTATTCGGACCGGTGGCGGCCACGCTGGACCGCCAGTCGGC
>CAZPAT010000241.1:0-2191 GCA_964584485.1 uncultured Bifidobacterium sp. | reverse complement strand
CGGCAACGGCGCGGCAGACCCGCCGCGAGATGTGCTCCTCGCGGTAGGCCACCTCATCCAGCCCCTCCCCCTCGCGCCACTCGCGTGCGCCGTAGGCATCGTCCACCGCCATGCGCACCACCGAGATGGGCGCGTGCACGCCGCCGATGGGCCGCACGCCCGGGATGCGCCGCCCGGTGCGGATGATGACCCGGCCATCAATGGCCGTGCGCAGCAGCGCATTGGGGCTTCCCACGTCGCCTGCGCCCTCCGGCGTGACCGTTGCGGCCTTCAGGCCGTAGCCGGTGCGCTTCAGGGCATCGGCGGCCTCCTGCACCACGGCGTTCCCGCTCGCGCGACGGGACTGCAGCGACAGGTCAACCGGCTCGAGCGCCAGGGGCATGCCGATGACGTCGGGGGCCAGCACGCGCAGGGCCTGCTCCAGCAGTTCCTGGCCGGTCTCGTCCCCCTCCATGACCACGAGAACGGGTGATGACATGGGCCTCACTGTAGGGCGACATGCGGCGCCACCGCACGGCTGCGGTCGACCGCGTTGCAGCGCGACTACGCCCCGGAGGCCGTCTCCCACGCCGACCACACGACATCGCGCAACTGCTGCGCGGCCGCGGCGGGGTCGTCCGCGTAGATGACCGAGCGGCTCGCCGACACCAGCGCGCCGGCCGCGCGGCCCCCAAACGCCGGCCCGAGCGCGGCGGGGTCGCCTCCCTGGGCACCCACGCCCGGGAGCAGGAAGGGCTGGCGGGGCATGAGCGCGCGCAGGCGCACCAGGCGCCCGGGAACCGTGGCGCCCACCACCGCACCCACCGATGACAGGTCGTCGCCGGGCGGCAGGTCCTCCCCCCACCCGCGCACACGGTCGGCCACGGCCTCATGCCAGAGCCGGCCGTCGGCCAGCGGCAGGTCCTCCAGCTCGGCGGCGCCGGGGTTGGAGGTGCGCACCAGGACGAAGAGGCCGCAGCCGGCATCGCGGGCGGCGTCGAGGAAGGGCTGCACGGCATCGGTGCCGAGCATCGGGTTCACCGTGAGGGCGTCGATGGGCGGGCGCAGGAAGGCTGCGGCGTAGTGGCGCGCCGTGGCATCGACGTCACCCCGCTTGGCGTCGGCGATCACCAGCAGCCCCGCATCGTGCGCCGCCTGCGCCACGTCCTCGAACGCCTGCCAGCCATCGGCCCCGAACCGCTCGAAGCACGCGAGCTGCGGCTTGGCGGCCACGCAGTGGGGTGCAGCCTGGCCGATCACCCGGAGGCAGAAGTCGCGGGCGCCCGCGGCGCCGCCCGGCACGCGTGCGGGGTCGGGGTCGAGCCCCAGCACCACCTGCGACCGGCGGCGGGCCACGTGGTCGGCGAGGCGGGATGCGAAGGGCTCGGGACTCATAGGACGACCGCCGTGACGATGGGGATGGTGAACAGGGACAGGACCGTGGTGACGGCCACGCAGCCGGCCAGCAGGCTGACGGGCAGACGGTAATGGGCGCCCATGACGAGGGCCATCATGCCGCTGGGCATCGCCCCCAGCACCGTGATGGTGTCGAGATCATTCCCCCGGAACCCGAAGGCGTACGCGATGGCAAAGGCCACCACCGGCGCCACGGCCAGCTTAAGCACCGACACCCCGGCGATGGTGCGCCAGTTGCGGGTGATGCCCGACCACTCCAGCACGATGCCCGCGTACAGCATCACCACCGGCAACAGGCCGGCGGCCAGGTATTCCACCGGGAACTGCAGGAAGTCCCACAGGTCATGCACGCCGGAGAGGTTGAGCACCAGCCCGAGGATGAGCGCCCACATGGGAGGCAGCAGCAACCCGCGCAGAGAGCCCAGGATGGCGCGCGCATCCTGCACCTCACCGCGCCCGAACCACGCCGCGACGACCGGGTTGAAGGTCCAGATGAGGATGCCGGTGCCGAGGGCGTCGTACATCACCGCGACCGTCAGCGAGTAGTCGCCGCCCGAGGCAGCGATCAGCGGGAGCCCGAAGAACCCGGTGTTGGCCACGCCCACCATCACCATCACGCCGCCGATCGCACCGCGGCCAAGTTTCATCATCCGGGCGAACGCGAGGGCCAGCGGAGCCATCACGGCCGTCACCGCGAAGGCGACGAAGGGCACCAGGATGAGGCCCCAATCCAGGTTGGCACCGATCATGATGTCCAGCACCAGCGCAGGCAGCAGCGCGTACAGGGTGATCTGCA
>CAZPAT010000240.1:0-2216 GCA_964584485.1 uncultured Bifidobacterium sp. | reverse complement strand
GACGAGGTGCTGGTTCTCCGCCCGTCCTGAGCGATGTGGTCCTATCATCGGGGCATGGCCGATAAAGAGAACACCCCGCGCATCGGCGTGATCGTGGTTGACCACGGCAGCCGACGGGCTGAGAGCAATGAGATGCTGGAGCAGCTCACGCGCACCTCCATCGCCGACCGCCTCGACTACGACATCGTCGAGCCGGCCCACATGGAACTCGCGGAGCCGTCCATCGCCACCGCCTTCGACCGCTGCGTCGAGCGCGGCGCCACGATGGTCGTCATCCAGCCGTACTTCCTGCTGCCCGGGAAGCACTGGAACCAGGACATCCCCGAACTCGCCGAGCAGGCGGCCACCGCGCACCCCGGCGTGGAGTACCTGGTGGCGGCGCCGTTCGGCGTGCATCCACTGATGGCGGATGTCGTGAGCGCGCGCGTGGAGTACTGCCTTTCGCATGTGCGCGGCGAGGTGCCGGAGTGCGAGGCGTGTGCCGGCACCGGCGTGTGCCGGATGCGCGCGGCGGGCACGGTGGAGGCACTCACCCCGTAGGGGCGCCCCCGTGGCCGGGCCGCGCAGCGCGCGGCCCGGCCGGGTGGGTGCTACTTGCGCTTCCTCGGCGCGGCCTTCTTGGCCGTCGCGACGGCCTTCTTCTCCACCTTCTTCGCGGCGGACGTTGCCTTCTTCACGTCCTTCTTCGCCGTGGAGGTGGCCTTCGACGTGGTGCGCTTCGCGGCGGACGTGGCCTTCTTCACGTCCTTCTTCGCGGTGGCGACGGCCTTCTTCTCCACCTTCTTCGCAGCGGCGAGCGGCTTGAACTTCCCGCCCTTCGCGGCCTCCTTCAGCGATGCACCGGGGGTGAACTTCACGACGGTGCGGGCCGGGATCTTCACCTTCTGGCCAGGGTTCTGGGGGTTCACGCCGGTGCGCGCGGGGCGACGGGCGGTGGAGAAGGTGCCGAACCCGAGGAACGCGATGCGCTCGCCCTTGTTCACGCCCTCCTTGACGAGGTCCAGGAAGTGCTTCGTCACGTCCGTGGCCTGAGTCACGGTCATGTCCGTGCGTGCAGCGAGGGCCTTCGCGAACTCGCTCGTGTTCATTCGTTCCCCTTCTGGGTTGGACACTGGGGACGCGCCCCCGGATGGGGGTCGCGCGTTCGACACTACCAGCGGCCTCCGCGCGCACGCGCGCAGGGAACCCGCGTCGTTGCGCCGAAACACGGGCATGGATGCGGGCGATGGTGGATGGCGGACGATGACGGGCAGGCCGCACGACGCGGGCGACGGACAGTTGAGCCTGGCCCACCCCGAGTTGATCCCGGGCGATCAGGTGCGGTTTCCGTACCGAGGCGGGTGGGGCTTCGGCGTGCTCGTGGGCTTCGACGGCCGCGATGCCGTGGTGGCCGCCGGGCACGAGGCCCCGCGGCGACGCGTGCCCGCTGCCAACGTCACCCCGTGGCCGCCACCGCCCTAGCCCGCTGAGGCGGCGTCGAGCACCAGCACCTGCCGTGCGGCCGTCACGCGGCCGGCCGGGATCCCGTCGTCCCCCGCCGTGAGCCGGCCGGCCATCTCCCGCTTGGACGGGCCGGTCACGAGCCACACCACCAGCCGCGCGGCATCAAGTACCGGATAGGTGAGGGTCACGCGCCGGGTGCCGTTGAACGGCCGGGTGGTGGCCGCCACCGGCGCGTCGCGCACCGCGAGGACCGGGTCACCGGGCGCCAGCGATGCGGTGTGGCCGTCATCGCCCAGGCCCAGTTGGACGACGTCGATGGGGTGGCCGAGGTCGCGCACGGTGCCGCAGTAGGACCGCGCGGCCGCATCCGCCCCTTCGGCGACCGGAATCGCATGCATGTGCGCGCGCTCCGCCGGGGTCCCGTGCCGCAACTGCTCGATGTGCGTGAGGTTGCGCCGCTCATCACCATCCGGTGCCACGCGCTCGTCCACCTGCAGCAGGTCCACCGCGGTCCACGGGAGGTCCCGGGCGAAGAGCATGCCCATCATTGCCCAGGGCGACCGGCCCCCCGACAGGGCCAGCGAGGCCCGGCCGCGGGCGGTCACGGCATTGCCCAGCGCCGCGGCGATCATCCCCGCGGCCCAGTGCGCCGCCCCATCTGCATCCTGCAGGACCATGCGCTCGATCACCCGGGTGAGGCTACCCTTGCCGCGCAGGGGCAGTCCGGGCCGCACACGACCAGGGGGACGCATGCGCATCGGGATGATCGGGCT
>CAZPAT010000239.1:0-2244 GCA_964584485.1 uncultured Bifidobacterium sp. | reverse complement strand
AGGTCGAACATGCGAATGCGAAGGCTAGACCCCGGCGCGTTCCGGGGCCAGCCCCTGATGGGGCTGGGATAGGGTTCGCGGCATGCCGAATGACCCCACCTCCCCCGCCGACGACGTCGCCATCCGCCAGATGCGCGACCAGATCATCGACAACGACCTGAAGCTGATTCAGGCGATCAACCAGCGGCTCACCCTCGTCGCGCGCCTGCGTGCGTACAAGCACGAGCGCGGGCTGGAGTTCGTGGACCCCTCGCGCGAGGAGTGGATGCACCGGTACCTGCAGGGAGCCAATGGCGGGCCGCTCTCAGTGGAGGGGCTCACCGAGATCTACGGGCACGTCCTGGAGCTGACCAAGCGCGAGACCGCGGACTGACGCGGCCGCGGGACCTCAGCCCGCGAAGTCCTCCGGCGTCACCTGGTCGAGGAACTCCTTGAACTTCTCGACCATGTCCTCATCGTCCTCGGGCTCGTGCTCGAACTCGATGGCGTTCTCGTCCAGCAGGTCATCGGCGGCGAATATGGGGGCGCCCGTGCGCACCGCGACCGCGATGGCGTCGCTGGGCCGGGCGTCCACCTCCACGTCCGGACCGGTGGTGCTCAGCTGGATCAGAGCGTGGAACGTGCTGTCACGCATCTCGGTCACCGTCACCCGGGCCACCTCGGCGTGCAGTCCCTCGATCACGTCGGCCATCAGGTCGTGGGTCATCGGCCGCGGGGAGTCCGTGCCCTGCAGCTTCATCAGGATGGCCGCCGCCTCGGCGTGGCCGATCCAGATGGGCAGGAAGCGGTTGCCGTCGGCGGTCTTCAGCAGCACGATGGGCTGCTTGCCGACCATGTCGAAGCTCACGCCGTAGATGACCATCTCCTGCATGGGCCGATCATAGACGCGCCGGTGCCGCCCATCCGCTGCTATGGTCCCGCGCCGCGGGCGATTAGCTCAGGTGGTTAGAGCGCATCCCTGATAAGGATGAGGTCCCAGGTTCGAGTCCTGGATCGCCCACTTCCCCCGTGCCCGGGCGCTCAGGCGCCGCCGGGCCCCCCGGGCGCGTCGAGGCGGTCCAGCGCCCGGGCCACGGCGGCCTCGTCGTCGAAGATGATCTCCACCACCACCGCGCCACGGGCCGCCGCGCGGACCCGCACGGGGGCCTCGAAGGCCCCGGCGAACGCGTCGATGGCCTCATCGGCAATCACCGGGGCGGGGCGGCGGGCACGCCCTCCCGCGGGTGGTGCATCCGACGCCGCGCGGGCGAGGGCCTCGGTGGCACGCACCGACAGCCCCTGCTCCACCGCGGCCCGGGCCACCTCGCGGCGCCGGCGGGCGCCATCGGCCATGAGTACGGCCCGGCCGTGGCCCTCCGACAACCTGCCGTCGGCCAGCATGTCCTGCACGTCATCGGGCAGTTCGAGCAGGCGAATGAGGTTGGCCACGGCCGGACGGCTGCGCCCGACGCTGCGGGCCACATCGGCTTGCGTCTGCCCGAAGTCCTCCACGAGTGCGGCGAGGGCCTGGGCGGTGTCGATGGGGTCCAGGTCCTGGCGCACGAGGTTCTCGACCAGCCCGGCCTCCAGCCGTTCGCGCTCGTCTGCGTCACGGACCACCGCGGGCAGGGACTCAAGACCCGCCTGCTGCGCCGCGCGCCACCGGCGCTCACCGGCGATCAGCTCGTAGCCGCCGTCACCCACGGGACGCACCACCACGGGCTGCAGGAGGCCCGTGGTGGCGATGCTGTCTGCCAGCGCAGTGAGGGCATCCGGATCGATGCGCCGTCGCGGCTGGGCCGGGTTCGGACGTATGTCCGCGATCCCGAGCATCCGCAGGGACTCGCCGGACGCCGTGGCGGCGGGGGCGTCGCCCGCGCCGGGAGCGGCGGCCACGGGAGCGTCCCCGAGCAACGACGACAGTCCCCGCCCCAGTCGGCCGGATGAGCGCTTCTCAGCCACGGGCGATGATCTCCTTGGTCACCTCGAAGTACGCATCCGCCGCGGCGCAGTGGGGGTCGTAGCGGATCACCGGCTCGCCATGCGACGGCGACTCGGTCACACGCACGTTGCGTGGCACCACGGTGTCGAACACGAGGCCGGGGAAATGCCGTCGCACCTCCTGCACCACCTCACCACTGATCCGCGTGCGGGGATCATGCATCGTCATCAGGAGTCCGGCGATCACCAGGTCCGGGTTGAGCCGTGCCCGCACCTCGCCCACCGTCTCCATGAGCCGCGACAGCCCCTCCAGGGCGTAGTACT
>CAZPAT010000238.1:0-2279 GCA_964584485.1 uncultured Bifidobacterium sp. | reverse complement strand
GATGCGCCCCGTAAGGAGCGCGCGGGCTAGCGCCGATTGCAGATGGGACGACCGCATCGGGCCCCGCTCCTCACGGGGCCCGATGCATGTCGGGGCGACGAGCGGCACGTGACGGGGGTGCGCGATGGATGATCATTTCGTGTGGCGGGAGCTGTTCCCGCCGATGGACGACGGCGGGCTGGGCGGAAGGCTCATCCAGAGCCAGTTCGTGACCGCGGCGGATGTGCCGCGGCTGGAGGACCTGCCCGTGGCCGCGGTGATCGACCTCACCGGCCCGGGCGAGGCGTCGGACGCCGAGCGCGATCAGGCTGCCGTGGCGCTGGCCGATGTCGGTATCGCGCGGCTGCACGTGCCGGTGACCGGCCCGGCCGACATTCACGACGCCTGCACCGAGGTGGCGCGTGCGGTGGATGCCGCCGCGCCCTACGGCGCCATGGCCCTGGTGCACTGCCACGGAGGCAGCGATCGCTCGGTGTGCGCCGCCACGGCGGTGACGGCGCTGATGGCCGACCGCGCGTTCGGCGATCAGCTGGCCCGCATGTTCGGGGCGTTCCCCGACATCGCGCCCTCGCGGTCGGTGGCGCGCCGCGCGGCGGAGTGGACCGAGCGTGCACTGGTCGGCGTCGACCCGACGGACGACCGTGGCACGACGTGCCCGGGGTGCGCCGGCAGGGAGAACCCCTCGTGGCTGTGGGGCGGCACCTGCGCCGAGGACGTGTGCGGGCACACCGCGTGCCCGTTCTGCCGTGACGGCCGGGGCACGCACGCAGACGGCTGCCCTCATGTGGTGCTGGAGGCCGTGGACCGCAGGGTGGAGCACTCGGTGTTCCGCCGCACCGGCGCCATGCCCTGGTACCCGGGCGACGAGGCTGCTCCCGATCGCCTGGTGGCGCGTGCAATCGGGCCGTGGCTGGCCACGCCCGAGGATCCGTGGCCGGCCGGCCTCCACCAGCCGCCGGATGCCCGCGCCCTGCATGTGCTGGCCGCGGCCTTCGCGGGCGGGGAGGTGCGCGCCACATCCATTGCCGAGTGGGACTTCGCCGAGGACGGGTCGCCCGTGGCCGCCGAGGTGGTGCGGGTGTACGCGCGCGATCCTGCCCTCACTGCCCGCCGGGCCGAGGACCAGCTCGACCGCCTGGCGTTCGTGATGGATCACTTCGGCACCGTCGAGACGGGGGTGACGCCGTGAGGCCCGAGCGACCGCTCGACTGGATGCGCGGGCGGGGGGAGGGCCTTCGGGCCTCGCGGTCGGCCCTGAGGTCGGAGGCACGCGCGGGGCGCTTCGAGGCGGTGGGCTCCCACCCGCGCGGGCTCAGCCGGCGCATCGCGCACGGCGGGGGCCCGGGCCTTGCCGATGGCGGGGGCGGATCGGCCGCCTCGGTGCTGGGGCGCGGTGCGTTCGATGAGCCCGACGCCACCCGGCGCTGGCTCATGGCGTGCACGGCCCTGATCGTCGAGGGCATCCTGCTGTGGGCCGTGGGGTGGCTGCTCGATCGCTTCTTCGGCTTCGGTGCCGCCATGATGAGCGTGGGGGCGCTGCTTTTCGCCATCGGCATGGTGGGCTACCTGCTGACGCCGTTGGTGTGGGCGGCCGACGTCGCGGTGCGCAGCGTAAGGGATGCCCGGGGGCAGGGAGACATCACCCCGTGACTCCCGACCAAGACGTACCGGAACCTCCCATCACCACCCGGCAGCTCGAGAACATCCGCACCCTCTCCCGCGGTTACATCCGCGAGTGCTCGGACGATCCCCCCCTGAGCATCGGCGAGCAGGGGTTGGCGCTGGCGCTGGCCGGTGCCATGCCCACGAATGCACGCGAGGACTTCGGCGACAGCCCCCAGGCCGAACTGGCGTGGGTGGTTGCGTGCGCGTGGTTCCTCCGCAAGACCACGCCGCGCAATCCCCGCGCCGCGGCGCAGCCGCTGTACGCGGCGCTGGACGACATCGAGACCCGCAGCCCCGGCGACTGGGCGGGCATCCACAACGACGTCGAGCGTCTCTTCCGCGAGAGCGGTGTCGACTTCCGCGACTGGGAGGACAACCGATGAGCGACCCCACGCCCGTGAGGGGGTTCTACCCGCCACCGCATGTGCGCGCGTGCGCCGCCGACCGCGAACTGCAGGAGCACGCGTGGCGCGATCTGGCGCCCCCGGCGGGAACGTTCCAGGAGATGGTGAGTGAGTTCCTGGCCGAGCACCCCGGCACGTGCCTCGCCTCCGCCGAATGGGTGTACTTCCGAAGCCCGGAGTGGACCTGGCAGAACATGTGCGGCCGGGCCG
>CAZPAT010000237.1:0-2287 GCA_964584485.1 uncultured Bifidobacterium sp. | reverse complement strand
CGTGAAGCGCGATCGTGTCGCGGTGGTGGTCGCTCATGCGGCGTGTGTCTCCTGCTCGTGAAGTGTGATGACGAAACTCATCGGACGATACTCTAAAAACTCTTAGACGTTTATGAGTTTACTGCCCCGTCCCGTCAGCTGCGCGCGGGGAACAGCCCATCGAGGGCAATCTGGAACGTGATCACCGATGCAGGCGGCATCAGGGGGATCGGGGTCCCTCCGCCCGTCTCGCCTGTTTGGACGGTCGACGTCGTCGGGCCCGGCGCACCCACGGCACCCGCGCTCGTTCCGCTGCCCGCGGGGCCCAGCGCCACCTCGTGGGAGTGAGCGGGCAGGTTGTCGGTGTTGAGCGTCCATGCCTCCGTACCGACCGTCGTGCCCGTCTGGCGGGGGGTCAGGTCTGGTCCCGCGCCGGCGCCCAGGGGCATCCGCCCGCGCAGGTCGGGCAGGGCGAAGGTGGTGGTGCCGTTGCCCCCGAACAGGTTGCCGATGAGGCTGTAGAGGGCCGTATTCTGATCAATCGCGACAATGCTTCCATCGCAGAGCGCCCAGCCCGTGGGAGCCCACGGGAACGCAGTCATGCTCACCGAACCCATGTAGGGATCGCTATCCATTGAGCCTCCGGTAGTAGGCGCGATGGATGATCGCCTCGTAGCGCGGCGAGGACCCGTAGTGCATGACGGGCACGACGAACAGGTCGAATGAACGCCCGCCCACCGTGATGCGGTGCGTGCCCTGGGGAATGCGGACGCCCTCCGGACCGATGAGATCGACCCGGAATGCGTTCTGCCACTCATTCGTGCCGGCCCGCGCATCCTTCGCGATATCAAGCGGGGTGATGTCCCGGATGGTCAGGGTCACGGGCCCCCCGGCGAGGTGAACCACCACCCGGGCGCCGGTGGCGTTCTCGAACACGCCGCGCTGGTAATGGGGATGCGGGCGACGAACCACATCGATTGGCGGGTGCGCACCGCGGGACACAGGTGGGGAGGTACGGCCACCCGCTGCAGCGGTTCCGGTGAGCGCACCCAGCATTCCCGCACCTGCCGCGGCCCCCGCCGCGCCGGCGAGGAAGCGGCGGCGCGAGGTCGCGCCGTGCGCCTCGCCGCCTGCTGGTCCGTCGGATCCGAAATCGTCCATCCGCGGCACAGTAGCGCCCCTTCAGCGTCGCCTGCCGTGGCATTCCCGCGGAAGCCGCCCCTGCTTCATTAGGCTCCGACGGATGAATCAGGCCCAGTCGCAGGTGCACGAGGTGGTCGAGTGGCTCGTCCTCGGCATCGAGGTCGTGGGTGCCGCGATCATCACCATCGGGGTGCTGATCGCGATCACGCTGCTCGTGCGGGCCCTGCGGCATCCCGAGGCACCGTCGGCTTTTACCCGCGTGCGACTGGTGTTGGGGTCCTACCTCGTCCTGGCGCTGGAATTTCAGCTCGCAGCCGACATCCTCAAAACCGCAGTCACCCCGTCCTTCAGCGACATCGGTCAACTGGCGGCAATCGCGGCGATCCGCACGCTCCTGAACTACTTCCTGACGAAGGAGATCGCCCAGGAGAAGGCCGAACTCGCCGCGAGCAACGAGGTGATGAAGCCCCTCCCGACCCCCCGCCACTGACACGTGCCGGGCTGGTACGCCACCGCGATCGACGACGGGGCAGTGCCGTTCCTCGTCGCGCTGGGCATCGCGGCATTCGCTGCCTGCGCACTGCGCGGCCACTGGCGGGTCGGGGTCGGACTGGCGCTCGACTTCTGGCTCGCGTCGGGACTCCTGGCGCTGGGCCTTACCTCGGATTGGCGCGCCATACTCATCGCGGCAACCATCATCAGCATTCGCCACGCAGCCATGTGGGCGCTCAATCGGGACCGCGCACCGCGGGCGGTGCGGCACGGCTAGTCCGCCGCCACCTCGCGCTCGGTCACGACACCCGTCTCCAGCGCCCGACGGGCGAGCTCGGACCGCTTGTCGTTCTGCGGCACATCGTCCATCCCGAAGCGGTTGTAGAGCTCCTTCAGATGGCTCTTCACCCCATCGATGCTCAGGACGCACTCATCGGCGATCTCCTGGTTGCTCGCGGGCGTGGCGCGCCGCTCGCGCACCTGTGGTCCACAGAGCGCGATGAGCACCCTCTTCTGGGCCGGGGTCACCTCGGGCGGCGCATGCTCGGTGGCCGCGATGGTGCCCGGCTCGGCGGCCTCGGCCGGGTTGCGGAACACCAGGATGGTGTCCCCCGTCCGCAGCCAGTCGCGGTCGCGCAGCCGGGTGCGGCCGGCAACGCGGATGCCGTTCACG
>CAZPAT010000236.1:0-2313 GCA_964584485.1 uncultured Bifidobacterium sp. | reverse complement strand
CCGAACCCGCCCGGCATCACGATGAACGCCTCGGAGTACTTCACGAACATCGTCTTGCGTACGAAGAAGTACCGGAAGTCCACGCCCAGGTTCACGTAGGGGTTCCGGCCCTGTTCGTGGGGAAGCTCGATGTTCAGCCCCACGGAGAGCCCTCCGGCGTCGGCGGCCCCCTTGTTAGCGGCCTCCATCAGGCCCGGGCCCCCACCGGTGATCACCGCGCGTCCCTCCCGGGCCAGCAGTCGGCCGATCTCCACGGCGGCCGCGTAATCGGGGTCGTCGGGTGCCGTGCGGGCGGATCCGAACACCGATACCGCGGGCCCCACGCGTGCCAGCAGGTCGAATCCCTCGACGAACTCGCCGAGGATGCGGAGCGCCCGCCACGGGTCGGTGGAAACGAAGTCGGGCTCCGGACCGCCCAGCAGGGACAGGTCGGCATCGCGCACCCGCTCGGTTCCGGGGCCGCGCGTGGTGATGCGCCCGCGTCGGCGGATCTGGTGGGGCATCAGGCGCCTCCCCCGTCCAGGAGGTCCGTGCAGTCGCGGGCCTGCGCGCGGATGGCGGGCAGGTCGTCACGACGGTCCAGGTTGCGCATGGAGAGCGACATGCGGGGATTCTGCCCGAGGTCCCCGCGGTGGCGGTCCAGGAAGTCCCAGTACAGGGTGGTGAAGGGGCAGGCGGTGGGGCCGGTCGCCGTGCCGGGGTCATATGGGCATGCCGCGCAGTAATTGCTCATGCGCCGGATGTAGGCACCGCTGGCCGCGTACGGCTTGGTCATCATGCGCCCCCCATCGGCGTACAGCGCCATGCCGATGACGTTCGGTGCCATCACCCAGGCCGATGCGTCCACATGGGACGCCTGGAACCACTGCAGTGCCCGCCAGGGCTGGGTGCCGCGCAGCAGCATGAGCGTACCCAGCACCATCAGCCGCTGGATGTGGTGCGAGTAGCCCCGCGCGTGGATGCCCTGCATCGTGGCGTCCACGCACCGCATGCGGGTGGGGGCTCCCTGCAGCGCCGCGGGAACGGGGCCGTCCGCGCCCAGGCCGTTCGCGCCCCGCCACGTGCGCATCCAGTACCAGCCCCACACGTACTCGCGCCAGCCGATCACCTGGCGCACGAATCCCTCCACCGATGCCAGTGGTGCACCGTCGGCCAGGGCATCGGCCACGCGGCGCGCCACCCGCTCGGGCGACAGGATCCCCAGGTTGAGGGGCCCGGAGAGGAACGCATGTGACATCGCCCAGTCGTCGTCCATCATCGCGTCCTGGTACGGCCCGAATGTGGCCAGGCGGTGCTCGATGAAGCGGTCGAGCGCGGCCTCGGCTTCCGCGCGCGATGCGGCCATCACGCGCTCGCCGCCCGCGCCGGTCTCGGGGAGGTCTGCGAACTCGGTCCGCAGGGCGGCGTCCAGGGGGTCATCCCGGCCGGGCAGCCAGGGTGGGGGCACGCCCAGGTCGCGGGTGCGCGGCGGCCGCTGCCGGTTCTCGCTGTCCATGCTCCAGGCTCCGCCCTCGGGCGCGCCATCGGGTGCCATGAGCAGGTCGAGACGCCGCCGCATGTCGCGGTAGAAGGTGTCCATGCGCGGCTGGCGTCGCCCGAGGATCTCGGCCAGTTCCCCCGGTCGCGTGATGAACCCCACGGGGTCGCGGACCTCCACCGGTACCGGTAGGTCGTCGTCCAGCCGCCGCACCAGCGCCAGGCCGCTGCGCGATGTGGGGTGCGCCACCACCACGCGGTCGGGCCGGAACTGGCGTGCGTGGGCGTGCACGCCCTCTGCGAGGGTGGGCGCGCGCCGCAGGTCCACGTCCCATCCGCCCGCCCGCAGGTCGTCGGCCAGCCGGCGCATCGCGCCGATCACCAGCACGCGGCGCTCGCGGTTGAACGGCAGGCGCCGGAGGGCGTGGTCGCTCTCCACCATCAGCACCCGCGCCCCGCCCGCGCGATGCCCCCGGAATGCCGGGCCCGAGGGATCCAGTTGGTCCCCGAGCACCCATATGGTCGGGGCGCTCAGCGCCCCTTCACGGCGGAATGCTGTGCGCGCCGTGCCGCGGTCCGGTCGAGCACCTCCTGCTCGGCCGCCGTGACGCCCTCCGGCACCGGCGACTCCGCGGGCCCGAAGTGCTCGGACATCCAGTGGTCCAGGTCGTGCGCGGGCACGGCGCCGAATCGGGTGGCCACCACCGCGCCCCGACGCATCAGCGCCACGGCGGGCACCGCCGACGGGCTCACGCTCACGCCGTCGGGCCACCCCGGCTCATGCCGCGCACGCCAGTCCTCGGGGCCCCACATCTCCACGAAGGCCACCACCACGTC
>CAZPAT010000235.1:0-2317 GCA_964584485.1 uncultured Bifidobacterium sp. | reverse complement strand
ACTTCATCATTTCTTCCTGCAGCTTCTGCTTGTTCCCCTTGTACTTCCGCTGCATTTCCTTCATCTGCGGCGCGACCTCCTGCATGCGCCGCGCGGACTTGTACTGCTTCACGAAGAGGGGCAGCAGGATCAGCCGCACCACGAGCGTGAGCATCACGATCGCCCAGCCCCAGGTGAAGCCAACCGAGTGGAAGAAGTCCAGGACGGCGCGAAGCGGCGCCTCGAGCAGGTCGAGTGGGTTCATCGCGCCCCGAACAGGGTCTGGTCAGCAGGATGGTCCACGCCGCCCTTGCTCCACGGATTGCACCGCAGCAGGCGCCACGCCGCCAACACGAATCCCCTGCTCACACCGAACATCTGGATGGATTGCACCGCGTACTCCGAGCATGTCGGGTAGTACCGGCAGCGCCTCGGGAACAGCGGGGAAACCAGGCGCTGGTAGCCCCGCACCGCTCGAATGGCCAGCGACCTCACGAGCGCGGGCCCGTCGCCTTCTCCGCCAACTCGCCCAGGCGATCGCCCAGCGCGCGGGCGCCCCGTTCTTCGATGTACTCGTGCGCTCCGGGACGCGCGATGACCACGTAGTCCACGCCGGGCGCAAGCGCTCCGCTGATGCGTGCGAACTCCTCGCGCAGCACGCGCTTCACGCGGTTGCGCTCCACTGCGCCGCCCACACGCTTCCCCACGGACAGGCCCAGGCGCGGGTGTTCGCCCTCTCCCCGGGCGAATGCGTACACCACGAGGTGGCGCCCCGCGGCAGACGTGCCGCGGCGATAGACCGAGTCGAAGTCACCGGATCGGGTGACCCGGCTGCGCCTGCCTCGGCGGGCGCCGCCGTCGGGCACGGGGCCAGCGGCCTACGCCGAGAGCCGGGCGCGGCCCTTCGCGCGCCGGCGCTTGATGATCGCCCGTCCGGCGCGAGTGGACATGCGCTTGCGGAAGCCGTGGGTCTTGCTGCGCTTCCGCGTATTCGGCTGGTAGGTGCGCTTCACTCGCCTGCTGCTCCTTGGGGTCCGGCTACGGGGTGGCGCCACGGGAACCCGGGCGCACGACGCGGGAACACTACCAAAGGAGCGGTGGCTCTCCGCTGGGGCCACCGGACCCGGCCCGTCGCGGGGAGTGCGCCGCGAACCCGGCCGCTGCACCACTCCTGTCTGTCCACACCTGTGGAACTTCCTGTGGATAACTCCTTATGTTCCTGCTCGTAGCGATAAACCGCCGGCTGCCTGTCGCGCAGATCGCGCGCCGAGGAGACGTTTTTCCCGCTCACACGGCACCCGACTGTCCACAGCCCCGCCAGTGGTCCAATCAGGGCTTGTGGCGTTGGTAGCGTTCGCGCCGTTCATGCCTGCCGATATCCCCGATACCGCCCCTGCCGGGATGCCCGGACACACCTACGTGGTGCGCATCGCGCTGCACCGGGCCGCCCTGGAGCCACCGGTCATCACCGAGGTGCGCGACATCGCACCGGCCGCGATCATCGAGTCGGTGTTCTCGCGCGTCGCGCAGTTGTCGTCGGTGCCGCCGCTCGCGCTGCGCGAAATCGTGGAGAACCTCATCCACGCCGATTTCCGCGATGCCCTGGTGACCGTGCTGGATGCAGGACGCACGGTGCGGGTGTCGGATCGCGGTCCCGGCATCGCCGACCCGCGCCGCGCGATGGAGCCCGGCTACACCACAGCCGATGAACCGATCCGCGCGGTGGTGCGCGGAGCCGGGTCGGGCCTCGCGCTCGCCGCCGGATTGGTTGCCGCCGAGGGCGGGCTGCTGGAGGTGGAGGACAACCTGGGCGGCGGCACGGTCGTGACCATCACCGTCGATGCCGCGCCGGCCCCGGACGACCCCGCAGCGGGCCCGAGCGACGCCCAGCGGCGCCTCCTCGCCCTGCTGCTCGAGATGTCGCCTGCACACCCCGAGACCATGGCGCGCGAGCTCGACCTCCCGCTTGGCGTCGTCGGTCGCGAGCTGGTGCTGCTGGAGCACCGGGGGCTGGTTGCCCGCTTCGCCGACGGGGGCAGGGTGCTCACCGAGCGCGGGGCCGCGATCGTGGCGACCCTCTTCTAGTCCATGGGCGCATCGGTTCCCCTGATCCAGGACGAGGCCCGCCTGCAGGAGGTCTGGGCGCAGGTGCTCGAGCGCCTGCGCGGCGCCCTCAACGCCGCGACATACAGCCTCACGTTCGAGAGGGCGCGGGCACTGGGCTTCCGCGATGGCCGCTTCCGCATCGGCGTCGAGACGGAGTTCGCGCGTGGATGGGTCGTGCAGCGCTACGACTCACTGGTCCGGGATGCGCTGTTCGAGGTGCTCGGCCAGGACG
>CAZPAT010000234.1:0-2321 GCA_964584485.1 uncultured Bifidobacterium sp. | reverse complement strand
GCGCGCCGATGCTGTCGAGCTTGGCCTTCAGCTCGCGCACCTCGCGCTTCTTCGCCGCCACGGAGGCCGGGTCGGCCATCGCGGTGGAGGGCAGGGCCGCTGCGCCAATCAGGGCGCATCCGGCGAGGGCGGCTGCGAGGCCGCGCAGGGGCGTTGTGGCGTTTGCGTGCCGCACGGTCCACGACCCTTTCATGAATCGATCCTGAGCAGGGAAATCGCGGTTGCACGTGACACCCGTATGCATTGCGCGTTGACCCCGTCCGGCGACACGGTCACAATCATCCCGTGATCGGCGCACGGACACTCCTGGCGCTGGGTGCCTGCGGCCCCGGCCTGCTGTGCGCCGCCTCGCTCGCCGTGGCCCCGGGGATGGCCGATCCCTCGGCCCGTGGCATTGGGGCGATCCTGCCGGAGGGCAACCTGGCGTCGGCTGCCGCGTCGCCGCGCAATCCGGTGCGCACGGCCGCGGCGGAGCCGCGCGGATCCGTGGCATCGGGCGGCCGCGTGTCGGTGCGCGCTGCGGCCGGCCCACGTGGAAGCGGACAACTGGCGGCGACAATCGCCGAGGCATCGGGCGTGAGCCTCATGGGCGGTCGCGTGGTGGTCAACTCCCTGCGGGTCGGCGTGCGGTCGGACACCGGCGGGGAGGGCACCACGGCGGGCGTCACCGAGTGGGCCGCCGACATCGTGGTGGATGGCCGGGCGATCGAGGAGCAGCCCGGCGCCCCGGTGGAGATCCCCGGCCTCGGCACCATGGTCCTCGTGGAGCGACTGGTGACGGGCGGCGAGGTGACCGCCAATGCCCTGCGCATTGAGGTCAGCGACCCCGCCACAGGCCTCGCGCCCGGGACGCAGTTGGTGATCGGCCGCGTGGAGGCCGAGACCGGGGAGGTGCTCCCGGATGTGCCGTCGCCCGACCCCGGCAGCGCGCCATCCGCACCCGGGGCAGCCACGCCCTCGGCGGATGGGGCCCAGGCCGGGGCGCCGCTGCCGACGGCGCCCCCCGTGTCCACCGCGCCGGCCACGGGCAGCTACGTGCCGCCTGCCACCTCGTCACCCGATGCGTCGCCATCGCTCGGGCTTCCCCGGCGCGACCCGGGTGCCGCGGCCGGCACGCCCTCGCCGCAGGGCTACGTGTTCCCGGTCCTCGGCGACGGGGTGGGCTACAGCGACGACTACGGCGCGCCGCGGGCGGGCACCGGATGGCATCACGGTGCCGATCTGTTCGCGGCGATGGGCACCCCGGTGGTGGCCGTTGCCGATGGCACGCTGTCGAAGGTGGGCGTCAACACGCTCGGTGGCAACCGCCTGTGGCTCACCGACGATGCCGGCACGGAGTACTACTACGCCCACCTCTCGGCCTATGCGCCGGCCACTGCGGATGGCGCGCGTGTGCGCGCCGGCCAGGTCATCGCCTTCCTCGGGAACACGGGGCAGGCCATCACCACCCCTCCGCACCTGCACTTCGAGATCCATCCCGGCGGGGGTGACAGCGTCAATCCGTATCCCTACCTGATGGCCTGGGAACGCAACGCCGCCGTGCCGCAGGCCTTCACGGCCGCCACGCAGGCATCGGGCCATGTGCCTGCGGCCGGTGCCCTGCTGCTGGATGCCGAGCCCGTGGACGATGCCCCGGGGCCCGGGGCATCGGAGGGCGACGCAATCCCCGTGCGCTAGGTGGGCTCGCCGGCGCGGCGGCCGAAGCGCCGCGCGCGGCGGGTGCGGATGACCGACTGCAACTGGGCCTCCGTGAAGGGTCCCACCGCGACGCCGTCGGCGGCGAAGCGGTAGAGGGCCACGGCCAGGATCTGCGACAGGGTGCTGGCGACGACCGAGGCCACGATCACCAGAAGGGCACCTGCGGCGATGAGGGCGATTCCCCCCGCCGCGGGGAGGACCACCACGCCGATGCCGATCATCACGGCGCCGGGGAGCACGCCGATCAACGCCACGACGCCGCTGGTGGCGGCGAGCCCCGCCACCTGCTGGCCCCAGCGCTGCCGGAAGAGTCCCGCCGATCGCTTCAGCGTGGCCCAGGGGCCCGTGCCCTCGAATGCGATGACGGGAACGGCGAGGAACGTCACGAGCGCCCATGCAAGGCCGCCGAGCGCGGCCACGATGGCCCCGCCAACGCCCTCGAACCGGGCCTCGATGGCCCGGATGACCAGGTTGACCGTGGTGGTCACGAGTGCCCATCCTGCGATCTGCGGAATGCGCGTGCGTGCGGCGGCGATGCCCTCCCGCACGGTGGTGTCCTCGCCCTGCAGCGACCGCTCCGCGCAGGCCGCGAGGGCGACCGAGAAGAAGATGCCCGCGAAGGC
>CAZPAT010000233.1:0-2332 GCA_964584485.1 uncultured Bifidobacterium sp. | reverse complement strand
CCCTGCTTAGAATGCCCGGTCCCCTGCAGTCCGAGACAAGGGAAGGTTCATGTCGGCATTCGACGCCGAGGTCAAGCAGACCAAGGAGTACATGGAGTCTCCGCGCTTCGCGGACATCACCCGCATCTACTCCGCGCGCATGGTGGCCGAGCAGAAGGGCACCATCGACCAGGACTACACCGTGGCCCGACAGGCCGCCGAGGGCTTCTACGCCCGGCTGCGCGAGCTGTTCGCCGACGGCAAGTCCATCACCACGTATGGGCCGTACTCGCCGGGCCAGGCGGTAGCCCAGAAGCGCGCCGGCATCGAGGGCATCTACCTGGGCGGCTGGGCCACCAGCGCCAAGGGGTCCATCAACGAGGACCCGGGTCCCGACCTTGCCTCGTACCCGCTGAGCCAGGTGCCGGACGAGGCCGCGGCCATCGTCCGCGCGCTGCTCACGGCGGACCGGAACCAGACCTACATGCGCGCCCACATGAGCGAGGCCGAGCGCGCCGCCACCCCCGAGGTGGACTTCCGCCCGTTCATCATCGCCGACGCCGACACCGGCCACGGCGGTGACGCCCATGTGCGCAACCTCATCCGGCGGTTCGCCGAGGTGGGCGTGCCCGGGTACCACATCGAGGACCAGAAGCCGGGTGCCAAGAAGTGCGGCCACCAGGGCGGCAAGGTCCTGGTGCCGAGCGACGAGCAGATCAAGCGTGCCTCGGCGGCCCGCTTCCAGCTGGACGTCATGGGCGTGCCCGGCATCATCGTGTGCCGCACCGACGCCGAGGCGGCCAACCTGCTGGACGGCTGCGGCGACGAGCGCGACCAGCCGTTCATCCTGGGTGTCAACGGCACGGCCGTGCCGGCCTATCGCGCCGCGTTCCTGGGCGTCATCAAGCAGCTGCATGACGCCGGCATCTCCGAGCTGAACGGCCACCTGCTGTACGCGGTGTCGCCCGAGGAGCAGGCCGAGGCCGACAAGTGGCTCGCAGGTTCCGGCGTGGCCGCCAAGGTGGCCGAGATCGCCAAGGCCCACCTGGCCGACGTCGACGCGCTGCCCGAGGACACCCTCGACGCCGCCGCCGATGCGTTCCTGGCCGAGTGGGAGGCCGGCGCCAAGCTGTCCACCCTGGCCGAGGCCGTGGCCGACGCCATCCAGTTCCGCATCGACGAGGGTGCCGACGTCGGCATGACCGTCGAGCAGTGGAACGAGTTCTCGCACCGCGCGGGCTGGTACCAGATCCGCGAGAAGGCACGCGAGATGGGCATCGAGACCGACTGGAGCGCCGATCGCGCGAAGACGCCCGAGGGCTACTTCCAGATCCGCGGTGGCATCCCGTACGCGGTGGCCAAGTCGCTGGCCGTGGCGCCCTACGCCGACATCCTGTGGATGGAGACCAAGACGGCCGACCTGGCCGACGCGAAGGAGTTCGCCGACGCGATCCACGCGGTGTTCCCGAACCAGATGCTGGCGTACAACCTGTCGCCCTCGTTCAACTGGGACACCACGGGGATGAACGACGACGAGATGCGCGCCTTCCCGGCGGAGATCGGGAAGATGGGCTTCGTGTTCAACTTCATCACCTACGGCGGCCACCAGATCGACGGCCTCGCTGCCGAGGAGTTCTCGCAGTCGCTCAAGGAGGACGGCATGCTCGCGCTGGCGCGCCTGCAGCGCCGCTTCCGCCTGCTGGAGTCCCCGTACCGCACGCCGCAGACCTTGGTGGGCGGCCCGCGCGGCGACGCCGCCCTCGCGGCCGTCACCGGCCAGACGGCCACCACCAAGGCCATGGGCGCGGGTTCCACCCAGCACCAGCACCTGGTGCAGACGGAGGTCCCGCCGAAGGTGCTGGCCGAGTGGATCGGCCCGTGGAAGGAGCACAACGGCATCGCCGAGGACCTCAAGGTGTCGCTGCGCCCGCACACGCCGGGCTCGCAGATCCTCGAGCTCTCCATCAAGAACACCGAGGGCGAGAAGGTCGCGAACATCGTCTTCAACGTGATGGAGGACCGCGCGGGGCGCGTGTTCCTCTCGGTGCGTGACCAGAACACGTTCGACCTGAACCTGCGCCGCAAGCGCCTCATGACGCTGCTGCACCTGTTCCTGATCCACCGGTACAAGGCGGAGTCGATCCACTACCTCACGCCCACCGAGGACAACAAGAACGCCGCCGACGCCCTGGTGCGCCGCGGACTGTTCACCAACGCGCACGACGAGGTCGGCGACATCATCGTGGCCGACATCAACGCCGACACGGTCGCCGACTGGGTGGCGCCCGACTCGGCCGGTCGCCAGGCCCTCATCGAGGGCGGCGGCAGCAAGTAGCGCCCACGCGCATCGGCA
>CAZPAT010000232.1:0-2344 GCA_964584485.1 uncultured Bifidobacterium sp. | reverse complement strand
CCGCGTTTGGCGGCCGCGCACGATAACCGAGCGGATCGCCCGCGCGCAAGCGGCACGTGACGCCGTGCCCGGCGGGCTAGGCGGCGGCGTCGCCAGCCGTCGCGGGCAGCGCGGCACGCAGGGCGTCGAGGCGCGCCAGCGCCGCGTCGAGCGTGGCGTCCTCCATCAGCGCCTGCACCTCGTGCTCGGGCAGGCCCCGCCCGGCCAGGTACCAGGAATGGAATTTCCGCAGGTAATGGCATGCGCGGTCCTCGCCCATGAGGTCCGCGGTGTCACGCGCGAAGTGCTCGAGTTCCCCGATCACCTCACCCGCGGCCGGTCGCGGATCCGGTTCACCGCGGGCGATCGCCCCCAGGGCCCAGGGATTACCCAGGGCGGCGCGGCCGATCATCACCGCCGCCGCGCCGGTCATCCCGAGGACATCGAGCGCGTCCGCGGCGTCGGTGATGTCGCCGCTGATCACCACGGGCACATCGACGGCCTCGACCACCCGTGCGCTGATGGAGTGGTCGGCGGTGCCCGCGTACTCCTCGGCCGCGGCGCGCGGATGGATGGTGATGAGCGCGGCGCCCGCGCCCTCGAAGCGACGCGCGACCTCGGCCGGGTCCATGTCGCCGGGGCGGAGGCCACGGCGCATCTTCACGGACACCGGGATGCGCACGGCCTCGGCCATGGCGCGCACCACCGCCTCGCCCTTGGCGGGGTCCGCCAGCAGGGCGGCACCCGCACCGGTCTTCATGATCTTCGGGACCGGGCACCCCATGTTGATGTCCACCATGTCCGCGCCGGCGTCCTCCACCGCGCGGGCCGCCTCGGCCATGACGTCGGGGTCGCCGCCGAACACCTGGATGGCCACGGGCGATTCGCCCCTGCCCAGTTCCAGCATGTCGCGCGTGCGCCGGTTGCCATGGCGTATCCCGTGGGCCGCCACCATCTCCGACACCACGAGACCGGCACCGTGCCGACGCGACTGGGCGCGGAACACGCGGTTGCCGATTCCCGCGAGCGGCGCCTGCACCACCCGGTTGGGGATGATGAGCGCTCCCACGCGGAACGGCTGGGCCAGCGGCCAGGGACCGTCGGTGCGTGGCGGCGCGACCGGCTCCCGCGCGCGCGCCGCCACGAGGGCGCGCATGCGCTTCTTCACCGCCGGCGCCCCCGCGCCGGCGCACCGGCGGTCCGCTCATGGACGATGCGCAGCCCCTCGAGGGTGAGCATGGGCTCGTGCTCCTCCACGAGCACCGAATGCGGAATGACAAGCCCGGCGAGGCCGCCCGTTGCCACCACCACCGGCTGGGCGCCGAGCTCCACGGCCACGCGACTCACCATGCCGTCCACCATCGCGGCCGCACCCAGCACCAGCCCGGACTGCATGCTCTCCACGGTGTTGCGGCCGATCGCCGCCGGGGGGGTGGCCAGCTCCACGCGCATCAGGCGCGCGGCGCGCTGCGACAGGGCGTCCAGACCGCTGTCCACCCCGGGGGCGATGACACCGCCGAGGAACTCGCCGGCCTCGGACACCACGTCCAGCGTGGTGGCGGTGCCGAAGTCGACGACCACGCAGGGCCCGCCGTGCAGCGCGTGGGCGGCCACGGCGTTGGCGATGCGGTCGGCGCCCACCTCGTGCGGGTTGTCGACGAGCAGGGGCATGCCCGTGCGCACCCCGGGGCCTACGACCACGGCGGGCCGGTCGAGGTAGCGGTCGGCCAGCGCCTGGTAGGCCACGGTCAACTCGGGGACCACCGAGGCCACCACCACGTGATCCACCTCGGTCAGGCTGCCGCCGCGCAGCTGCAGGATGTTGTCGTGGCTGGCGGCGAGCTCATCAACCGTCGTGCGGCGAATGGTCGACACGCGCCAGTCGTGCAGCAGCTCGTCGCCGGAGAACAGGCCCGCGACGGTCTGGGAGTTGCCGACGTCCACCGCGAGCAGCATCAGGCCAGCGGCTCCTGGTCGTCAGCGCGCAGCACCTCGACGGTGATGTCCTGCGTGGTGTGGATCTCCACGCGCGGGATGATGCGCGTGGGGCGGTTCTTGTCCCACACCCACACGTCCTCCATGACCACATGGAAGAACGGGTACGCCGCCTGGGGGTCCACCTGGCGCTCGAGCCGGTTGCAGAGGTACGTGGCCTCCTGCGTCAGCACGCAGTAGCGGAAGAGCGGGAACACGTCCGCGTATTCACGCTTCAGCCGCAGCTCCAGCTCTGCGTCGTACTCGTCCAGTTCGTCGGTGTGCGACATGGGCCGGAAAGCATAGACCCGCCCCGCGCCAATGCCCTGCGGGCCGCCGGGGGTCCGGTGTTGCCCCCGGCGAAAAAGCGCGAGAGGCGGATGGCGCCGGT